>JAHZES010000223.1 GCA_019421725.1 Clostridiales bacterium
TGCGGTGATGGCGCGACAGCCGGAATTGCTTCTGCTCGATGAACCAACGAATGATCTGGATTTGGAGACGCTTTCCTGGTTGGAAACATTTCTGCTGTGCTGCAAAAAGCCGGTCCTTTATGTGTCTCATGACGAGACGCTGTTGGAGCAGACCGCAAATGTGATCATTCACCTGGAACAGGTAAGGAAAAAATCGCTTTGCCGCCATACGGTTGCGCGCTGCGGATATCGTGAATATGTTTCGCGTCGCGCAGGGGCGATGCTGCATCAGGAGCAAGTGGCGCGCAAAGAACGTGCCGAGCATCAGAAAAAACAGGAGAGACTGCAGCAGATTTTTGAAAAGGTAGAGCACCGGCAGAATACCGTTTCCCGGGGAGATCCTGCCGGCGGACGTCTGCTGAAAAAGAAAATGCACGCGGTTAAATCAATGAAACGCCGTTTTGAGAGAGAATCCGAAAATATGATGCATCTCCCGGATACGGAAGAAGCGATTGATTTTAATTTTGGACGCAACGGAGTACCTGACGGGAAGCCTGTTTTGCGTTTTCAGTTGAATTGCCTTCAGGCCGGGGAAAGAATTTTGGCACGGCAGGTGAAGCTGGATGTTACAGGAGGTGAACACATCGCAATCGTTGGGGAAAACGGCGCGGGGAAAACGACATTGTTGAAGCAGATCGCAGAACAGCTGCTGCAGCACAGCGACCTTCATGCAGGGTATATGCCTCAGAATTATGCCGATAGCCTGGACGATTCGCAGCTTGTGCTGGGGTACCTGGCGCCTTCCGGAAGAAAAGAAGATATTACAGCGGCAAGAACTCTGTTGGGCAGCCTGAGGTTTACGCATGATGAGGCAGAGGGAGCAATAGGAGAATTATCCGGCGGACAGAAGGCAAAGCTCCTCTTTGCGGGACTGATGATTAGCGGCAGTAATGTATTGATTCTGGACGAACCGACGCGTAACTTCAGTCCTCTTTCCAATCCTGTGATTCGTCTGGCCCTGCAGCGTTTTCCCGGTGCGATCATCAGCGTCTCACACGACCGTAAATTCCTTGCGGAGGTTTGTGATACGGTGTACCGATTAACAGAGTCCGGCCTGCAAGCCGTCGCCATAGATCATGAGGAAGCTCTGTAAGAAACCAAAAAACGACGAACCGCATCTCTTATGAGCAGTACCATACCGTTGAATAGTCACAGTGATGCTGTGCCAACGGGTGAGGTGCTGTTCATTTGTGCTGCTCGTCGTTTTGTTTTTGAAATACTTTTTACTGTGCGGCGCAGATCAAGTCGTTCATATTGTACATGCCGGGTTTTTGCCCAGCGAGAAATACGGCGGCATTTACGGCGCCGACCGCAAAGATCTCCTTGCTCCGTGCGGAATGCGAAATCGAGACGATTTCGTCATGGCCGGCGAACAGTATTTCGTGTTCACCGACAATACTTCCGCCGCGAACGGAATGAATGCCGATTTCATTTTTTGCACGCTTTTTCCGCTGCGAGTGGCGATCATAAACATATTCCGCCGGCCGTGCCATGCATTCGGAAACCGCATCGGCGATCATCAGAGCGGTTCCGCTTGGTGCGTCAATTTTTTGATTGTGGTGCTTTTCAATGATTTCGAT
>JAHZES010000023.1:0-321 GCA_019421725.1 Clostridiales bacterium
ATCGTTCCGCTGATCGTCTCATTGGGAAGCAAAGCGCTGCAGGATGGGGTCACGGTTTTTCCGGACGACCTGTATCGGTACTATCAGGAAACGCGGCAGATGCCCAAAACGGCGGCGCCGTCTCCGGCGGCGTTCGGCGACCGTTTTTGTTACTGGACCGATTGGGGCTATGCGGTGATCTGTTTTACCATCAGCTCGGAATTTTCCGCTTCTTATGCAAATGCAAGGTTGGCTGCTGCGGATTTTGCGGATGTGTTTGTGGTTGATTCACGCAATCTGACGACCGGGATCGGTCTTTTGGTGCTGCGGGCAGCGGAGCTT
>JAHZES010000023.1:331-16561 GCA_019421725.1 Clostridiales bacterium
GACGGACAGGTAGCGGCCGCTGCCGACGTGTTCGCCGAGATTCAGGCGATGCGTGAAAAAATCCGGACCAGCTTTGTGATCGATACGCTGCAATACCTGTGGAAGGGCGGCCGCTGCTCCGGCGTAACGGCGCTGGGGGCGAATTTGCTGCATCTTCGGCCGCGCATTGAAGTGGAAAGCGGAAGGATGGTCGTAACGAAAAAATACCGCGGAACGCTGCAGACGTGCGTTCTGTACTATCTGGACGACAAGCTGGCCGGGCGAACGGACATTGACCTGCGTCGTGCGTTTTTGACGCATTCCGGCATGACGGACGAGTCGATGATCAAAGCGGCCCGGAAGCATATTCTGCGGCTGCAAAAGTTCGATCAGCTGCTGATTGCCCGCGCCGGCAGTACGATTTCAACGCATTGCGGCCCGAATACCATGTCGATCGTGTTTTCAGTGCGGTAACTACAATCTTTTTCGGAAAGGAATCTGACTTCATGCCCAAGAAGATCAAAATTATTTCAGACAGCACCTGTGACCTTTCTCCCGAATTGCAGAAACAGTACGATATTGAAATTGTCCCGCTCACGGTAACGCTTGGCAGCCAATCCTTTGCCGACGGGGTGAACGTGTTTCCGGACGATCTGTATGAATATTACGGCAGAACCAAAAAGCTGCCGAAGACCGCAGCGCCGACGCCGGATGAATTTGCGCAGCATTTTCGCCGGTGGACGGACGCCGGCTTTGCAGTGATCTGCTTTACGATCAGCTCCGACTTTTCCGCGTCGTTTGCCAATGCCAGAATTGCCGCCGAGGCGCTGCCGGATGTTTACGTTGTGGATTCCCGTAACCTTTCCACGGGGATCGGACTGCAGGTTTTGCGTGCTGCCGAGCTTGCCGTCAAAGGGGCCGAGGCTGCCGATGTGTTTGCAGAAATTGAAGCGATGCGCGCCAAAGTCCGCGCCAGCTTTATTATCAATACGCTCGAGTTCCTGTGGAAAGGCGGTCGCTGCTCCGGTGTGGCGCGTCTGGGCGCAAACATGCTGCACCTGAAGCCCGGCATTGATGTTACCGACGGGAAAATGATCGTCGGGAAAAAATATCGCGGTGATTTGCGCGGCTGTCTGCAGAAATATGTGGAATTCAAGCTTGCCGGTCGCAGCGATCTGGATTTGCATCGCATTTTTATTACGCATTCCGGTATGACTGACGAATCTGATATCGATTTTGTGCGCAAAGAGATCTTGAAGTATCAGCCGTTTGAGGAGATACTGGTTACCCATGCGGGCAGCACCGTTTCAACGCATTGCGGCCCGAATACGCTCGGAATTTTGTTTGTGGTTAAATAAGTCTCGTTTGAAATTTTGGCGAGCGGAGCAGATTGTCAAAGCTTCGCCCGTCTTTATTATTTTTTGCTTTTTTGGAAAAATAGCTTGACACTTCCCTTACGTAAGAATGTAAGATGAGAACAGAACAGCCGGAAAGCCTGCCGGAATTTCGCTTTTGCAGAAGCGGCAGGCGCTATCTTTTCCGATACGGATGATCTGGCGGTCAGTGTGATCCTGTCGGTGCCGAATGCGGAGGGCTGAAATGCCTGCTGATGAAAGGAGAAGCTACCATGAAGATGAAAGAAGTCTGCGCGCTGACAGGGCTGACCGAGCGCACCATCCGTTTTTATGCCGAAAAGGGGTTGGCGGTGCCGAAAATGCACCGGCAGAACGGACGCGATTACAGCGATTATTCCGCAGCGGATGTGGATGCTCTGCGCACAGTCGCCACGCTGCGCAGAATGCTGTTTTCCGTTGAAGAGATCAGCCGCATGCGCGCAAGGCCGCAGGAAATACCGGCAATCGTCGGGGAGTACCGGAAGCGTATGAAGGAGGAAGCCGAAGTGCGTGCAGAGGTTTTGGCGCTGGATGTCCGGATGCTTGCCGGGTGCAAAAGCGCTGCAGAGCTTGCGCACGCCATGAGCGCACCGGCAGCGCGGCGAAAATTGCCCGAAAGCGACGTATCGCCTGATTTTTCCCGCTTTGAGCCGGAATCGCAGGAGGATAAGGAAGCCGGCTACCGGCGGTTCCTCGCAGATCAGCTGCGGCAGGAAAAACGTGGCTTTATCATCGTCGCCCTGATTGCAGCCGTCAATGTGCTGCTGAGTATTGTGTCGCTGGTGAAAGGAAGCGGGAGCGTTCTGACGCTGATCCTGCAGATCGTCTTTTCTGCGGCGCTGCTGTTCGGGCAAACCTGGGCGCGTATTCTGTTTATTGTGGGTCTAATCTTTTCGGCCGCGTGCGGTGTCTGGATTTTGTTTTCCATTCTGTGGATTGCAGAATGCCCGGCAGGAACCATCGTCCTCTGTGGAGCGGAAATTGTGTTCAGCGTTGCCGGCGCAGTCGTGCTGATTTGCAGCAAGTCGGTCAAAGAATTCATGTACCGCCAGAAAAACGGGTAATTGCAAAGACCAAAGAACGACAAGTTTTTCGTCGCTGCAAAAAAATTTAAAAAAACACTTGCAATTTCAAAAACACCGTGCTATAATATCATACGTCGCTAAGAGATATCGATTGCGACGTATTGAATAGTTGGTGTTGATGACGGCGAGGGTACACCCGTTCCCATTCCGAACACGGAAGTTAAGCTCGCTCGTGTCGAAGATACTTGGCTGGTGACGGCCCGGGAAAATAGAAAGATGCCAACATCTAAAGAGAACAGTGCCTACCTTATTTAGGAAATGGCATCTGTTCTTTTCTTTTTTGTATTTGAAAAACGGCCGCTTTGAAGTAATCGAATCTGTTGTGCAGAGAATATAAAAAACGCCGCAGGAAATACATTTGATTTCCTCGCGGCGTTTTTCAGTTTTCTTTCCACGTTCTTCCGGAAAAAAGAACAAGGATCGGGAAGATTTCCAGCCGCCCAGCCAGCATGTCGAGAATCAGAACGATTTTTGAAAGCACGCTGAAGCCGCCGAAATTTGCAGTTGGTCCAACCGCTTCCATCCCAGGCCCGATGTTGTTGAAGCAGGCAAGCACCGCAGAAAAATTGGAGATCGGCGAAAGGCCGTCGATGGAAACCAGCAAAAAGCTGATTACAATAATAATAGTGTAGGCAGAAAGATAAATATTGGTCCGATTCAGGATTTTCTCATCCATGATCTGACCGTCACAGCGGATCGCCTGAATTTTTTGAGGGTGCAGCAGCTGGCGTACATTGCGCTGCAGTTCCTTGAAGAACAGCAGGACGCGTGCGCACTTGATACCGCCGCCGGTACTTCCCGCGCAGGCGCCGATGACCATCAGGCTCAGCAAAATGGCCTTGGAAAAACTGGGCCATCGGTCAAAATCCGTTGTTGCGAACCCGGTTGTGGTCATAATGCTGGAAACCTGAAACGCCGCATGGCGGAACGTTTCCCGCAGCGTGGGATAGAATCCGCGCAAATTCCAGACGATCAGCAGTGTGCTGCCGACCGCGATACCCAAATAAAGCCGGAGCTCCTCGTTCTTCAGCATACTTTTATACTGCCGCATTAAAAGCAGATAATAGCAGTTAAAGTTGATACCGAACAGCAGCATGAAAACCGTGCAGACGTTCTGCAGATAGGGACTGTAGCCGGCGATGCTGTCTTTTTTGATACCGAAGCCGCCGGTGCCTGCCGTACCAAACGCGGTACAGATCGCATCGAAAACGGGCATTCCGCCAAACAGCAGAAACGCCACATTTAATATTGTCAGCAAAATGTAGATCATATACAGGATCTCTGCTGTTTGCCGCATGCGCGGAACCAGCTTGCCGACGTTCGGGCCGGGGCTTTCCGCCCGGAGAAGATGAAGCGTAAACCCGCCGCTTTGCCCGGAGGGCGAAACTGCCAACAGAAAAACCAGCACGCCCATGCCGCCAAGCCAGTGGCTGAAGCTGCGCCAGTAAAGGACAGGGCGAGAGAGGCGTTCCACATCCAGCACAACGGAAGCTCCTGTTGTGGTAAAGCCGGAAACGATTTCAAAAAAGGCGTCGATATAGGCCGGAATCTCACCGGAAAACCAAAAGGGGAGACAGCCCAGCAAACTGATCACGATCCAGCTGAGCCCTACGCAGACAACGCCTTCCCTGGCGAAAAACATTTTTTTAGCGCCGCGGCTTGCCAGATGCATCGCTGCGGCGACCAGAAGGATGATGCCCATGCTGTAAAGAAACGCCATGCCGGTCCGCTGCGTGCCGTCGTAAATGCTGAGCAGCAGCGGCGGCAGCATAAACAGCGCTTCCAGCATCAAAATCTGGGACATAATGCGTCCCATTGCCTTGTAATTCATGCCTGACTCCAATTATTCAAAAATATCATTCAGCTGGCGCACGACCGCGCTGCTGCTGGTTACAACGATCACGGTGTCGCCGACCGCAAAGGAAGAATTACCGTTCGGAATTTCCGTTTTTCCGCCGCGGGTGATGCAGACGATCAGGATATCTTTGTGCAGCCTGATCTTTTTCAAGGGTTCTCCGCAGTGCAGTGTCGTCTGATCGACGGCGAACTCGATCGCCTCGGCCTTTCCGTCCGCAATAAAGTGAACCGCAATGGCTGCGCCCTCCTGATTCTGCATAGCGCGCACATACCGTACGATCGTGTTGCAGCAGAGCTCCTTGGGACAGATAACGCTGCCAAGGGCAAGGCTGTCGATCAGGTTGCTGTTTTCCGCGCGGCCAACCTTTGTGATGACCTGCGGAACGCCGCGGCTGCGGCCGTAGAGGGAAACGATCATGTTCAGCTCGTCCAGCCCGGTGAGCGTTACCAAAGCGTCGCAGCCGGAGATCCCCTCGCTTTCCAACAGCATCTGGCTGCTGGCGTCGCCGTGCACAATGCTGACGGAGGGAAGCAGCTCGGAAAGCTGTACGCATCGGTCATAATCGCGCTCAATCAGTTTGACGGACATCCCCGTTTTCTGCAGCTGCTCGGCCAGGTAATAGCTGATTTTTCCGCCGCCGCAAAGCATGACCCGCCGCACCTTGCGCGTGATAATGCCAAGGTTATGGAGCAGAGCGGAAAGGTTGTTTGCCGGTGCGGTGACAAAAATCCGGTCGCCTTCCCGCAGAACAAATTCTCCGTCCGGCGCAATGGCTTCTCCGTTGCGCAGCACCACGCACACAAGCACCTGGCTCCGGACAACGGAATTCAGGCTGTTCAGCGGAAGATTGCACAGCCGGCTGCCGGCTTCCACACGCAGCTCAACAATTTCCACCCGGCCCTTTGCAAAGGTGTCCCGTTTCAGAAAACCGGGGTACTTCAGCAGCCGGCCGATCTCCGCTGCGGCCTGCCGCTCCGGATTGACAGCCATGGAGAGCGCAAAAATGTCCCGCATCTCATAAATCTGATCGCTGTATTCCGGGTTGCGGATACGTGCGATGGTGTGCAGCTTCGGGTTTAGTCCGTGTGCCGTGGTGCAGCAAAGCAAATTGATTTCATCTGCGCTGGTTGCCGCAATGAGCAGGTCGGTTTCCATGATCCCGGCCTGCAGCAAAACATTTTTGGTGGCGCAGTTCCCGAAAACGGTCATCACGTCGTACTGTTCCATCGTGGAATCCAGCACCTTTTGATTGGAGTCGATCAGCATCAGGTCATAGCCTTCGGCAGAAAGCTGCCGTGTCAGCGTGGCTCCTACCTTGCCATCCCCCGCGATCAGAATTTTCACTGTAATGGCGCTCCTTTAAGCAAAAAATAATTCGAAAACATAAAACGGGAAAATAAAACATTTATGATGTATACCTATCATAACACAGCGCAAAAAAAAGTCAACGCGAAATTTCCGCGCGGTTTGTGCCGCGGAGAGGGCAGTGTATGAATTCGCAAGATAACGGCCCGCTTTGTTGTCATATGTTGCGATTTTGATAGCTGTTTTGTCTTTTCTCTTGCCCTGCTTAACACAATGCAGTATAATAAACCGGTAGTTCAATAAACAGCGTGACAAATTGCCGACGCTGTAAAGGAGGAGTTCCCGGATGGAGAAAAATGGCCTGTTTTTTCCGAGGAAGCCGTTCCGCACGCATGGCGGAGCGTCGGTTCCGCATTATAAAAACACGGCAGATACGGAATCCGTTGTAATGCCGCCGCCGGCTCAGGTAATTATACCGATGCAGCAGCACGTCGGCGCTCCGTGCGTACCCTGCGTCAAGGTCGGTGATACGGTGACGGTTGGGCAAAAAATTGCCGACAGTGACCGCCCGGTTTCCGCGCCGATTCACGCGAGCGTTTCCGGCAAGGTTTCCAAAATGACCAAAATCCAGCTGCCGGGCGGGCAGATGGTGGACGCCGTTGTGATTGATTCCGACGGAGAGATGCGCCCCTGTGAGACTATTGCCCCGCCGAAGTGCAATTCGCTGGAGGAATTGCTTGCGGCGGTCAGAGAATCTGGATTGGTCGGCTTGGGTGGCGCCGGTTTTCCGGCTGCTGTTAAGCTGAAGGTTCCCGCAGGGAAAAAAATTGATACCATTATTGTAAACTGTGCGGAATGCGAACCGTTTATTACGGCAGACTACCGCGAAGCGATGGAAAATTCGTGGGATGTGCTTTCCGGCGTTTATGCGCTGTGGGTGCTGATTGCGGTGGAAAACAACAAGCCGGAAGCAATAAGAATACTGACGGATATTGCCGAAAGCGATACACGCGACCCCGAAGACCATGTTCGGGTGCTGACGCTGAAGTCGCGTTATCCGCAAGGCGCCGAAAAGGTTCTGGTGCAGGCCTGCACCGGGCGGAAGATCCCGCAGGGCGGGCTGCCGGCAGACGTTGGCTGCCTTGTGATCAACATTACCTCGGTTTCTTTCATTTCCCGCTATCTGAAAACGGGGATACCGCTGGTTACCAAAAGGATCACGGTGGACGGTTCTGCCGTGACGAACGCCAAAAACGTCATCGTCCCGATCGGGACGCCGATCAGGGATGTTATCGCGTTTTGCGGCGGATACAGCTGCACACCGGGCAAGCTGCTGATGGGCGGCCCGATGATGGGAATGAGCCTGGTAGACGACAGCCTGCCTGTGCTGAAGCAGAACAATGCCATTCTTGCTTTTTCACAGGAGGACGCCGTTTTGCCGGAACCGACCGAGTGCATCCGCTGCGGACGCTGCGTTTCGGCCTGCCCGATGAAGCTGATGCCGACCTCGATTGCTCATATGGTCAAAATTAAAAACGTGGAAGAGCTTCAGGCGCTCAACGTGATGACCTGTATGGAATGCGGGTCGTGCGCATATGTCTGTCCCGCAAGGCTGCAGCTGGTGCAGTCTATGAGGTTGGGCAAGGGAATGGTGCGCGCCGCTTCTGCCAAAAAATAAAACCGGGCAGGCAGCCCGGTCAATTACCCGTTTTGCCGGAAAGGAAGGATTCGGAACATGGAAGAAAAGCTCCTCGTTTCGCCCAGCCCGCATCTGCGCGGAAGCGATACCACGCAGAAGATCATGCTGGACGTGATTATTGCCCTGTGTCCCGCGGCGGCGGCATTGGTGGTTTTATTCGGCTGGCGTGCGCTTTTGCTGGAGGCCATCTGCATTGTGGGCTGCGTTTTGGCGGAATTTATCTGCCGAAAGGTGATGAAGCGGCCGAATACCGTTGGCGATTTGAGCGCCGCGGTGACCGGTCTGCTGCTGGCCTTTAACCTGCCGGTCACGATCAATCCCGCCATTGCGCTGATCGGCTGCGTTGTTGCCATTGTTGTTGTTAAGCAGCTGTTCGGCGGCATCGGTCAAAATTTTGTCAACCCGGCGCTTACGGCGCGCATTGTGCTGATGGTGTCTTTTCCTGCGGCGATGACCCACTGGGTTATGCCGTTTTATTACCGCACTGGTTCGCTTTCCGATGCGCTGACCACCGCCACGCCGCTTGCGTTGACGGCCGCCGGAAACACGGAGGATCTGCCGACGGCGGTGCAGCTCTTTTTTGGAACATACGGCGGCTGCCTGGGCGATCTCTGTTCTCTGGCGCTGCTGCTCGGCTTTGTTTATCTGTTGATTCGCCGCGTGATCACGCCCGTTATTCCCCTTTGCTACATCGGGGTCGTCGCTTTGTTCACTTGGATTCTCGGCGGCGATCCGCTGACTGCGGTGCTTTCGGGCGGTCTGCTGCTGGGTGCGATTTTTATGGCGACCGACTACACCACCTCGCCGCTGACGGCTTGGGGCAAGGTCGTTTTCGGCGTCGGCTGCGGGCTGCTGACCGTGCTGATCCGCCGCTTTGGCTCGCTGCCGGAGGGCGTTTCGTTCTCCATTCTGCTGATGAATATACTGGTGCCGCACATTGAACGGCTGACCCGCCCGCGTGCATTCGGCAGTGCGCGCAGAAAGAAAGCAGGTGCGGAGAAATGAAGAAATTCAACTGGAAAGAGATCGTCCGTCCTGCTGTAACGCTGACCGTGATTTGCTTATTGATTACGGCGGCGCTGGCGGTGACCGACAGCGTTACGAAAGGGCCGATCGCCGAGCTGGCAACGCAGAAGGAGCTGGCCAGTCGGCAGCAGGTTCTGCCGCAGGCGGCAAGCTTTGAAGAAATCGAAGGCACCGGCGAGACCACCGCGCCCTGCAAGGCGCTGGATTCCGCCGGGAACGTGATAGGCTACGTGATTGTTACCTCGGCGAACGGCTACGCCGGTTCGGTAAAGGTGATGACCGGTATTCAGACCGACGGTACGATCGCCGGGGTCACCGTTCTGGAGCAATCGGAAACGGTTGGCTTGGGCGCTAACTGTGAAAAGGAATCGTTCCGCAGCCAATTTCAGCAGCCGATTCCGGAAGACGGATTTTCGGTTTACAAGGCCGGGCAGGCCGCACCGGAGGACGGTGGCATCGAGGCGATGACCAGCGCGACGATCACCTCGAATGCGGTGGTCAAGGCGGTAAACAGCGCGGCGGATATTTTCAATACACTGACAAAAGGGGGCAACTGACATGGCAAAACAAAAAAAGAACGGCGTTTCGCTGTGGCAGGAGTTTTCCAAGGGAATTGTGAAGCAGAACCCGGTGCTGCGGTTAGTGCTCGGCACCTGCCCGACGCTCGCAATTACTACCGCAGCCAGCAATGCGATTGGCATGGGGCTTGCCGCAACGCTGGTGCTTGTCTGCTCAAACGCCGCAATTTCCGCCCTGCGCAACGTGATCCCGGACAAGGTTCGAATTCCGGCGTACATCACGGTGATCGCCGGGTTTGTTTCGGTGGTGCAGATGTTGGTCAAGGCGTTTGCGCCGGATCTGGATACCTCTCTCGGCATCTACCTGCCGTTGATCGTTGTTAACTGTATCATTCTCGGCCGTGCGGAGATGTTCGCCAGTAAAAACCGTGTGCTGCCTTCCGTTTTGGACGGCCTGGGTATGGGCATCGGCTTTACCGCGGCGCTGCTGCTGATGGGAAGCATCCGCGAGCTGCTCGGCAGCGGAACCTGGTTCGGTATGACGGTAACGGCGAATCTGTTTGACCCGATGCTGATTTTCATTCTGCCTCCCGGCGGCTTCTTTGTGTTCGGGCTGCTGGTCGCGCTGGCAAACCGGCTTTCCAATACCGACGGCACCAAACAGGTTGCCGGCTGCGCGGGTTGCCCGATGAGTGAGACCTGCTCCAAGGCAGAAAAAAGCGCCGTATGTGCAGCGGAAGCAAAGGAGGGTGACAAATTATGATCAAATCGCTTGTCGCCGTCTTTTTGGCCGCAATTCTGACGGAAAACTATGGGCTGAGCAAGTTTCTCGGCATTTGCCCGTTTTTGGGTGTTTCCAAAAAGCTGAATACCGCGGTGGGGATGAGTACGGCAGTCACCTTTGTCATGGTGCTGGCTACTGCCGTTACCTGGCCGATCTATACGTTTATTTTGGAGCCCAACGGTCTGACGTATTTGGAAACGATCGTTTTCATTTTGATCATTGCCGCGCTGGTGCAGCTGGTGGAGATCGTTCTGCGCAAATTTGTTCCCTCGCTGTATCAGGCGCTTGGCATTTACCTGCCGCTGATTACGACCAACTGTGCTGTGCTGGGTGTGACGATGCTTGTGATCCAGAAGGGCGAAACCTATGCGTCGTTCGGATATGTGCATTCGCTGGTTAACGCGCTCGGTTCCGGGCTTGGGTTTATGCTTGCCATGGTGCTGTTTGCAGGCGTGCGCAGCCGGTTGGAAAGCTGCGACATTCCAAAGTCTCTGCGCGGATTGCCGATCACGCTGATCGCAGCCTCGCTCGTGGCGGTTTCGTTCCTGGGTTTTTCCGGTCTGGTGGACGGTCTGCTGCCCGGCGCGCTGTTTTGAGCGGAAGGGGGATAATAAATAATGAACGGAATTGTTCTTGCAGTCCTGCTCGTTGGCGGAATCGGCCTGATAGCCGGCGTTGGTCTTGCCATTGCTTCCATTGTGATGGCTGTGCCGCGCGATGAAAAGGCCGACGCGGTCGAAGAGCTTCTGCCGGGCGCAAACTGCGGCGCATGCGGTTATTCGGGCTGCGCGGGCTATGCCGCGGCGCTTGCCAAAGGGGAAGCGAAACCGGGACAGTGCTCTCCCGGCGGCAAGGAGGTTGCCGATAAGGTTGCGGCGCTGCTTGGCGTGGCCGGCGGAGATGTGGAATATAAAACGGCGTTGGTCCACTGTATGGGCTCCTATGACAACACGACCGATAAAATGATTTATCAGGGACAAAAGAGCTGTGCTGCCGCTGCCCAGATTTTCGGCGGTGTCGGCCGCTGTCCTTACGGCTGCATGGGGCTTGGCGATTGCGCCGCCGTTTGCGAATACGGTGCGATCACCGTTTGCAACGGCGTGGCGTGCATCGACCCCGCAAAATGCCGGGGTTGCTCCAAATGCGTTGCCGCTTGTCCCAAGCATTTGATTTCCTTTGTTCCGATGAGATCGCAGGCGGTTGTCCGCTGCTCCAACTGTGACAAGGGAGGAGAAACCCGCAAGGTCTGTAAGGTGGGCTGCATCGGCTGCATGCGCTGTGTAAAGGCGTGTGAACAGGGAGCAGTTACCGTAACCAACTTTTTGGCGAAGGTGGATCCGGTCAAATGCACCAACTGCGGAAAGTGCCGGGAGGTTTGCCCGCAGGGCTGCATTACACTTTTTAAGGAAATTCAAAAACAATAAGCAGAAAAAGCAGAGCGGCGCACTTCGGAATGCGCCGCTCTGTTTTTGTCCTCAACCTTACGGAATTGAAAGCTTAGGCTCAATTTTGTAAGCTAAACCGATGGAAACGGCCGCTGTGTTTCTGATACAATAAATACAGAAAAGAACAACCGACATTGAAAGGAAGGAATGCAGCATGGCCATTTTGGCGGTCAGCAATTTAAAAAAAATTTACACCACACGGTTTGGCGGCAACCAGGTGCAGGCGCTCTCCAACGTCAATTTTTCGGTGCAGCAGGGCGAATATGTCGCTATCATGGGAGAAAGCGGCAGCGGAAAAACAACGCTGCTGAACATTCTCGCTGCGCTCGATAAGCCGACGAACGGAGAGGTAATGCTTAACGGCAGAAATATTGTAAAAATTCGCGAGAAGGAGATCGCAGCGTTCCGGCGGGACAACCTCGGGTTTGTCTTTCAGGACTTCAACCTGCTCGACACCTTTTCCATTCAGGATAACATTATGCTGCCGCTGGTGCTGGCGGGTAAAAATCACCGCGAAATGCACAGCCGCATGATGCCGATTGCCGAACAGCTCGGCATTACGGAAATTCTGAAAAAATTTCCGTATGAGGTTTCGGGCGGACAAAAACAACGAGCTGCGGTTGCGCGCGCACTGATCACAAATCCGCAGCTGATTTTGGCCGACGAGCCGACAGGGGCGCTCGATTCCCACGCGACCGACGGTTTGCTGCAATTGTTTGACCGGATCAACGCCGACGGGCAGACGATCCTTATGGTGACGCATTCCGTGAAAGCGGCAAGCCATGCAGGGCGCGTGCTGTTTATTAAGGACGGCGAGGTTTTCCACCAGGTCTACCGTGCACAGCACACCGCAGAGGAAATGTATCAGACAATTTCCGACACGCTTACCATGATCGCGACGGGAGGTGAACGGAGCAGAGCCGCTGCTCCGACGGCATGAACCACGGATTTTATCTGCGCCTTGCGGGAACGAATTTAAAAAACAATGCCCGCACCTATTTCCCGTACTGGATCGCCGCCTCGCTGACGGTGATGATGTTTTTTATCATCTTTTCTCTTTCTCAGGACAGCGGCCTTGCAAAAATGCCGGGCGGAACGACGCTGCGTTCCATGCTGCTGCTGGGCGTCTGGGTCGTGGCGCTGTTCGCCGTGATCTTTCTGTTTTACACCAACAGCTTTCTGATCAAACGGCGCAAGAAGGAATTCGGTATCTACAATATTCTCGGCATGGAGAAAAAGCATATTGCGCGGGTCATCGTGCTGGAAACGCTCTGTACCGCTCTGATCAGCCTTTCGGCGGGGCTGGCGTTCGGGCTGCTGCTGTATAAGCTCTGCCTACTGCTCGTCGTCAATCTGATGCACGGTCAGGTGCCGTTCGGGTTCGAGCTTTCCGTTCCGGCGGTTCTGTGTACGGCGGCGCTGTTCGGCGGGATTTTCCTGCTGACGCTGCTGAGCAACCTGCGCCAGATTCACCTTGCAAAGCCGATCGAGCTGCTGTACGGAGGCGAGCAGGGAGAAAAAGAACCAAAAACCAAGTGGATCCTTGCCGTTGCGGGCGCAATCACTCTTTCGGCCGGGTATGTGATCTCGCTGTTGACCGCCAATCCGCTGGAAGCGGTCACTCTGTTCTTTCTGGCGGTCGTTCTGGTCATCATCGGAACGTATTGCCTGTTTACGGCCGGGAGCATTGCGGTTTTAAAGCTGCTGCGCAGAAATAAAAACTACTATTATCAGCCTAACCACTTTATTGCGGTTTCCGGCATGATCTACCGCATGAAGCAGAACGCGGTGGGGCTTGCGAACATATGCATTCTTTCCACCATGGTGCTCGTGATGGTCTCGACAACGTTTTCCATGTATATCGGCGTGGATGATCTGCTGCTGTCGCGTTACCCGCTGCAGATTGCCGTTTCGCAGCGCAGCAGCGGTTCCGAAACACTGGCCGCCATGGATGCGGGGATCGACTCGGTGCTGGAGCAGCAAGGCCAGAAGACCGAAAAGCGTCTTTCATACACCTATCTTGCCATCGGCGGATCGGACAGCAACGGCAGCATAACCGTTAAGCGCAGCGAAGACTCCTACTATACACTGGACAGCCTTCGAATGATTTATTTTTTGACGCTGCAGGATTACAACCGGATGACCGGATCGGATACCATACTTGAGGATGGCGAAATTCTGCTGTACAACAGCCTGGGTACTTCCATGAAGTCCATTTCGCTGCTTGGCAGAACCTATACGGTAAAGGAGCAGATCGAACAGTTCCCCGTGACCGGAGTCTCTACTGCTAATGTGGCTTCCAGCTATTATGCGGTGGTAAAGGATGAGGCAGAGCTGCTCGCGCTCGACAAAGCGCAGGCGGCAGAGCTGGGAAAGGCGGCGTCGCATCTGGAAAGCTACTGCGCGCTGGACATCGGCGGAGATGCGGACGCTCAGCTGGCGTTGGGAGATGCGCTGGGGAAAAGGCTTTCCGAGGATACCGTCATATCTGTTGAGGTACGTGAAGAGCGCCGCAGCGATTTTTATGCGCTGTACGGGGGATTCTTTTTCCTCGGGGTCTTCCTGGGCGCTCTTTTCCTGATGGCGACAGTGCTGATCATGTATTACAAACAGGTTTCGGAAGGATATGACGACAAAGAGCGGTTCCATATTCTACAGAAGGTCGGCATGAGCCGTGACGAGGTTCGAAAATCGATCCATTCTCAGGTGCTTTCCGTCTTCTTTTTGCCGTTGATTGTTGCTGCGCTGCATACAGCGTTTGCGTTTCCGATGACCACCTGCATGATGACGCTGTTCAATTTGACAAACACCGCCCTGTTTGCGTGGTGTACGGTCGGATGCTTCGCGGTGTTCGGCATCTTTTATGCAATTGTCTATTGGGCGACCGCCCGCGCTTATTATCGGATCGTTGAAAAATGATTTTTCCGGAAAAAACCGCCCGGAGAAAGCAGGCGGCAAACCGAATCAAAAACGCAGCGTTCTGCCGGGGAGGAATTCGGCAGAACGCTGCGTTGCTGGTTATCAATAAAAATCGGGTGGAGGAACGGCTCAGTCGACCTTCGGCAGCTTGTCGAAGCCCTTCTGCAGGTCGGCGTCGCTCGGAATGTAATCCGTCATTTTGCCGTCGTGATAAGAGGAATATGCCGCCATGTCAAAATATCCGGTGCCGGTCAGGCCGAACAGAATGGTCTTTGCCTCTCCGGTCTCGCGGCAGCGGATCGCTTCGTCCATTGCGGCACGGATCGCATGGGAGGATTCCGGAGCGGGCAAAATGGTTTCATGCTTGGCAAAGAAGGTTGCGGCTTCAAATACTTTTGTCTGTTCCACCGCAACGGCTTCCATATATCCGTCGTGATACAGCTTGGAAAGGATCGGAGACATGCCGTGGTAGCGGAGCCCGCCGGCGTGATTGGCGGAAGGAATGAATTCGCTGCCGAGTGTGTACATCCGCGCAAGCGGCGTTACATGGCCGGTGTCGCAGAAATCGTAAGCGTAGCGGCCGCGGGTGAGCGAAGGGCAGGAGGCGGGTTCCACCGCAACGATACGCGGATCGTGCTTGCCCTGCAGCTTGTCGCGCATAAACGGAGCGATCAGACCGCCGAGGTTCGAGCCGCCGCCGGCGCAGCCGATTACAACGTCCGGGTATTCGCCGAGAAGGTTCATGGCCGCCTCGCACTCCAACCCGATGATCGACTGATGCAGAAGCACCTGATTAAGCACGCTGCCGAGCACGTAGCGGCAGCCGGGTGTCGTTACGGCTTTTTCCACGGCTTCGCTGATAGCGCAGCCCAGGCTTCCGGTCGTATTGGGGTTTGCGGCCAAAATTTTGCGCCCGACCTCGGTAGTGGTGCTGGGGCTTGGAATTACGTTTGCGTCAAACGTCTGCATCACGGCTTTGCGGTACGGCTTCTGCTCGTAAGAGACCTTTACCATAAAGACCGTCAGCGGCAGACCAAAGTAGGAGCACGCTTCGGAGAGCGCGGTGCCCCACTGGCCGGCGCCGGTTTCCGTTGTCAGGCTCGTCAGTCCCTGTTCCTTGGCGTAATACGCCTGTGCAATGGCGGAATTGAGCTTGTGGCTGCCGGAGGTGTTGTTGCCTTCAAACTTGTAATAGATTTTTGCCGGGGTGCCCAACGCTTTTTCCAGATTATAGGCGCGAATCAGCGGAGACGGACGGTAGATGCGGTACATTTCGCGTACAGGCTCGGGAATCTCAAAATAAGGCGTTGTGCAGTCGGTTTCCTGCTGCGCAAGCTTTTCGCAGAAAATGGGGTAAAGGTCTTCGGTTTTTACGGGCTGAAGCGTTGCGGGATTCAGCAACGGATCGGGCTGTTCCGGCATGTCGGCGCGCAGGTTGTACCATGCCTTCGGCATCTGGTCCTCGGAAAGATAAAAACGGTACGGAATTTTGTTGCTCATGGTTGACAACTCCTTTAAAAATTTTTTATGTTCTGCGCGCAGGCGCGGAATCGAGAACAGAAATAAAAAACGGGCCTTTGTTCCAGCTTTTCTGCTGGGACAAAGGCCCGATATCAATTCGGACTTCTGCGGTACCACCCACATTGACACAGAATTTTCTGCGCCCACTCAGCCGCATACGAAAGGAAAAACCAATGATATGCGTTCCGCGGATAACGGGTGGAATCCCCGTCAGGCACTACTAAGCGATCACACTTTTCGTCCTGCCCTCATAAGTCCATTCATCACAGTGCCCGATGCCGCATTTCACCAACCGCGGCTCTCTGAACCGAAAGCAACCTGTGAGTACTCTTCTTACTCAACGGTTTCATTTTTTAAGTTGAATTGAGTATAGCAGTTTGAATTTGTTTTGTCAAGCAGATAATTAAAAAATTAAAAGAAAAAAGTCGTTTGCGCAATGCCTTGAATAACGCAGAGCGCATTGCTATAATTAAACCCATATGTGTGGCCTTGAAAAAAATTGGCCCAAACTGGAGGAGAAACTGAATGAAATACAATTTTGACCGGCACAATGAGCGCCGCGGAACAGATTGTCACAATTATGACGCGTACCCTGCCGACCCGGCTGACGTGATGCCGCTGCTGGCAGCAGATATGGACTTTCAAACGCTTCCGGAGGTTGTAGAGGCGCTAAGACGTGTGGTCGATCGCGGAATTT
>JAHZES010000024.1:0-4499 GCA_019421725.1 Clostridiales bacterium
AACCAGCAGCGCGCCGGCTCCCGAGCTTTTTGAAATCTTCAGCAGCTCGTCCATGTCGTGTACTGCAGCCGGAAAATTTTCTGCCCGGCGGTGCAGCACACAAAGCTGAGTGAGCCCCTCGGCCATTCCGGCAGCATTCTGCGTACGTCTGGCGGCGTCGATTTCCGCTTTCCAGACCTGTTCCGTCTCTTTGTCACTGAGCTTGCCGTTTTCCTGTGCTTTTCCCATTGCGATGCGGAGAGCCGAAAGCGTTTCGGCGGCAAATACGGCTTGTTGCTGCTCCAGTGTGCCGCTACGCAGCATGGTGGAAAAGAACAAAGAGAACAGGAGCGCTGCTCCGCCCTTTGGCAGCCGCAGGCGCAGCCTGCCGCATGCCGCAGCCCAAAAGCGATCCGTTACGGCGCACAGAGATTCCGGGAATTCCCGTGCCAAAAGGGGGTAAAGCCGTTCGCTTGCCGATTCCAGCATCAGGGTTCCGTCCCGAAGAAAAGCGGTTACCAATCCCTTTCTCCGACAGAGCAGTGCCAGATATTTCGGCTCGATTCCGGAGATCCCAGGCAGATATTCCGGGCGAACCGGAACGCCACATACCAGCAGCGCGGCTAACAGTGTAACGACCCGCACAAAATTCATTTCCCCAAGCTGGTCGCGGATTTCGCAAAAGTAAATAGAGGTAAGGTCCTCTTCGCGTGAAATTTCACGCAGAACCGTTGGATCCTTCTGATCCTGCAGCATCTCATTGAGAAGCGTACAGCCGTACCAGTCTCCGCGCGTCAATGCCAGTGCATGCTCTACAAGCATGTCTCCGTCTGTCAGACGGTGCTTGAAGTTCAAGTGGAGCATATCGCGTGAAATGCTGCGTTTCATCAGCAAAGTATTGGAAAAATCGTCGTGCGTCAGCGTCCATGAGGCGGCAGGGGTAATTTTTTGAAACCGGGATATGAATTCCTCTTTTTTCCGCGTTCCACGGTCAAAGGAGAGAAGAAAAAAGATGTCGTTTGGCAGCGTTTCGGCGGAGGGTAAAAGAGAAAACAATTCCGGGGGAGCATCGTGCAGATGATCGATCAGAATCAGAACTTTTCGTTCAGGGCTTCGGCGGCGCAGCGCCTCCAGCAGAATGGCGCAAAGAACCGAAACGTCGCGTGATTCCGCCCGATATCGCGGTAAAAAGGAATGCACCGCCCGCAGGATGGTGTTGAAAAAATCACGGCAGCAGCAGTAGACCGGGCGTCTGGCGTCAAAATAAATTAAAAACAGACTGTTGAGACAGTCGACTTCCCCGCGGGAAGCCGCACGGAGCAATCGGGATTTTCCCATCCCCGGATCGGACTCCAAAAATAAATATCCGCCGGGGAGCGCCTTGCGCCCGAGCGTTTGCTGGGCGATCCATTTCGCCATATAGAGAGGGAGCGGGGGAAAACCTTTCTTGGACAGGTGAAAATCGCCAAAAGACAGACACGCAGGGCAAAAGGAAAAATCTCCGGCATCAATTTTTGCTTCTCCGCACCGTTCACATCTCTGATTCATCCAACACAGTCTCCTTTGAAGTTTGATCCTCAATATCGGTTTCGGCGGCCTCAAAATCCGGACAGGCTGCCTGTTCCGGCAAAATTCGCCCGCCCTCGCCAGGACGGTAATTCCGGCTGAAAAATGTGCATTTTCTGCGGCAAAACCACATTTTACGTCTGCGGTAATCTGTTGTTCGCGCGTCTGTGATGCAAAACAGGCAATCGCTGCAGGTGTTCTTTGAGCTCATAGCGTAAAATCCTTTGGATCGACTTTTGGCAGCGGAGGCGCTTTTTTAGGAATCCGCCGGAGGGGGTCGTAAACAAATTTTCGGCAGCTGTCGCTTTCAAGGCAGCTTTTCCGGCTGCCAAGCATGCAGTGCAGTCCGTTTTCTCTGCTGCTGTGCGCACAGTAGCAGCACGCGGGAGAAATGTTCTGCCCGAACAGAGGTTTCTTCTTTTTTCCGAACATTTCATATCAGCCTTCTTTCTGAAAACAGGCGGTCCTCTGCGTATGAGGTGAAAATACATTTATATTTTATCATTTTTCTTTCCGGATTTCCACCCCAGACGGTACAGAATACAGAAAAATGAAAATCATGAGCAAAAGTGCAAGGGTGAGAGGAATACTTCCGGAAGCCTGAAATGAAACCGGGGAGCCGGAAACGGCGGTAATATCCCCGGCGGGGAGCAAAGCGGAAAGCAGAGCGCTGACGGTTCCGGAAATAAGCCCATGAAGAAAACGAAAGAAAAAGAAGCGCGCCCGGGAGTACGGGGTACGGCCAAGGATAGAGAAAATCTGAAAATGGACGCAGAGCCCTCCCCAGCCAAGGGCAAACGCCGTAAGGAACAGGGCCGTTTCCGCAGAAGCGGCCGCGGCAGCAGCGCCGGAGCAAACCTCAAGCAAAACCGGCAGCAGAGCGGTTCCGGCGGGAACGGGGACGCCAAGGGGCTTCAGTGCAGCGGCCAGCAGCGCCGGCAGCCGCAGCTGGCCGCAAAGCCCCAGAAACGCACCGAACAGAACAACGAAGGCACACAGAGAAAGCATAGCCTGCGTGCCGTCAGCAACGGAGGAGACCAACGCCTCTCCGGCCGGTTCCGGGTGCGAAGAAGCTTCTTTTTCCGTGGGGAGCGTTCCGTTTCGGCGTGCTGAAATCCCGGTGACAACGCCCAGAATCAGCGCCGAAAAAAGCTGTGCGGCAAGCAGCAGCAGGCCCAGCGCGGTGCTGTGGAAAATCCCCTCTCCAACGGCGGCAACAAGAAAACCGGGGCCGGCGCCCACGCAAAAGCAGCTCATTCTGGCGGCTTGCTCCGCAGTGATAGCGCCACGGTCAAGCAAAGAACGGATTCCGCGTGCGCCAACAGGATATCCGCCGATCCATGCGGTAAGGATCACCGCGGCGGTACAGCCGGGCAGGCAGAACAAGGCGCGGGTCAGCGGGGCAAACAACCGCCCGCACCGCTGCGCGAACCCGCACCGGACCGCAAACCCGCAAAGAACCAAAAAGGGAAACAGCGATGGGATCAGTGTTGAGCCGCAGCGTTCCAGCGCGGCCAGCGCACCCGCGGCACATGGACGGGAAAACGCCGTCAAAAGCACGAACAGCAGCGCGACCGCGGCGAAAAGAATGGCTCTTCCCGGTCCGCCGGGAACGGTTCGCTTGCTTTTCATAAGAGATATTCCTCCCTGCGCTTTCAATGTTTGCGTTTGAAGATCCGGAGGCAGGCTTGATTCAGCTGCCTTTTTTATATATACGGAGCGTTGCGCATTTTTCATACCGATCCGTCATAAATGTTTATCGGTTCAATTTGAGTATGGCGGAGGAATGCCCGCATGAAAGAGAAAGCTGTTCCGGTGGCGCGCAAGGAGCTCTATGGCCGAGTCGCGGCGCTGCAGCCGTTCCGGATCGAGTTGACAGGCAATTGTGAAATGGATATTGACGGGTGCCGGGGGATCGTTGCTTACGACAGCGACTGCATCAAGATCGCGCTCCCCAAAATGATTCTGTGCGTTTACGGAAGGAGGCTGACCATTCGTTGTATGACGAAGGAGTCGGTCACGCTCTGCGGCTGTATTCTGCGTACAGAATTCATCACCTGAGGAAGGACGGTGTTCCAATATGAGCCTGATTGCGGCGGTTCACTGGTTTCGCGGTTGTGTAGAGTTTGCAGCCGCCGGAAAAAATCCGGAAAAGCTGCTTAACCGTGCGGTACAGCACCAGATACCTCTCTGGGGGATCGAACGGCGGGGCGCGCTGCTTTTTGCCTGTACAACACCTCGGGGATATCGCCGGCTGCGGCTTGCGGTGCGCAAAACAGGTCTGCGGTTCAGGCTGCAAAAGCGGTCGGGCTTCCCGTTTCTTGCGCGGCGTTTTCAGCGTCGGTGGGGTGTTTTGTTTGGGATCGTCATTTTTTTTGCGTTGATCCAGTTTTTATCCATGTTCATCTGGAACATCAATGTAACGGGCGGCGACGATGCTGCGCGCGCGGAGGTCATGCAAGCGGCGGCCGCGTTGGGCGTGACATCCGGCACGTGGAAAAGCAGCGTCAGCCTGAAGCAGATCAGGGAGGATTTGCTTCGGGAGGTCCCCGGCCTTTCCTGGGCGTCGATGAATCTTACCGGGTGTGAGCTGAATATTGAACTGCGGGAGCGCAGCTTGCCGCCGCAGATGATTCCCACCGACCAGCCGTGTAATCTGAAAGCAAGTGCCGGGGGAGTGGTTGTGAGGGTGGATGCAAAAGCCGGTTTTCCGGTCGTCAGCCCCGGTGACACCGTTGTTCCCGGCGATCTGCTCATCAGCGGCGTGCGGCAGGATGCTTTTGGCGCGACGATGCTGCGCCATGCGCAAGGCGAGGTAATTGCCGCAACAACTCACCAAATTACCTGCGAGATTCCGCTGACACAGACCAGACAGGTGCCGGAGGGAGAAGCTTTGGTGCGCAGAAGATTAGCTGTTTTCGGGGTTGAAATTCCGCTGAGCCTTGCTTCGCCGC
>JAHZES010000024.1:4509-16264 GCA_019421725.1 Clostridiales bacterium
TTTATACCCGTACATTTTCTGCCGAGCCGGTCGAGCTGCTTGGTGTGCGTATTCCGGTGCAGAAATACACTGAGACATGGAACAAAGTCCGTGAGGAAACTGTTACGTTGACCGAACAGGAGGCGGTGGAGCAGGCGGAGCAGGAGTTCCGGAAACAGCTGGAGGAGCAGCTTCCGCAGGCAAAAGTGATTTCCTCGGTCAAAACACGCCGGACACACAACGGCGTGCTGACGTTGACGGCGGCGCTGCAGTGCGAAGAAAATATTGCGCAGGAAGAGCAAATTTATCTGGAGGGGTAGCATTTGTTCCAGATAAAAAACAGTTTTTTTGTGCAAGAAAAACGGAAACTAAGAAAAAATTAATAAATAGTCCACATTTTTTGTGATTTTAGATAGTGACGAATCAAATGAAAAATGATATAATAAGAAAAACAAATTGGGGCAACCCGGAAATCAGAGTGAGAAAAACGAATGGTGTTTGAACAAGTCATCAATGTAGATCGTATGGAACAGGCCGTGGCGTTGTTTGGCAGTTTTGATGAAAATGTCCGGCTGATCGAAACGGAGTACGGCGTCGCTATTATTATGCGCGGTAGCGAACTGAAGATTTCCGGAGATGCGGAAAATGTTTCGCAGGCTTCCCGTGTTGTGGAAAGCCTGCTGAGTCTGATCAACCGCGGGGAGGCGCTTACCGAACAGTCGGTTCGTTACTGTATTTCACTGGTCAAAGACGGAAGCGAGGCAAAGCTGGAGGCGCTTGCGGGTGATTGCATCTGCATCACTGCCAAAGGGAAGCCGATTAAACCGAAAACGCTCGGTCAGAAAAAATATATTGGCGCCATCAGGGAAAATACCATTACGCTCGGCATCGGCCCTGCAGGAACAGGTAAAACATATCTTGCCGTAGCAATGGCGGTCGCTGCATTCCGTGCGCACGATATCAACCGTATCATTCTGACGAGACCGGCAGTGGAAGCAGGCGAAAAGCTCGGCTTTTTGCCGGGAGATCTGCAGCAAAAGGTGGATCCTTATCTTCGTCCGCTGTACGATGCGCTGTTTGATATGCTGGGTGCAGAAACGTATCAAAAATATGTTGAGCGCGGCAATATTGAAGTTGCACCGCTTGCTTATATGCGCGGACGTACGCTGGACGACAGCTTTATTATTCTTGACGAGGCACAGAACACGACCGGGGAACAGATGAAAATGTTCCTGACACGGCTTGGGTTCGGCTCTAAAATGGTCATTACGGGAGACGTAACGCAAATCGATCTGCCGGACGGAAAACGGTCCGGCCTGACTGAGGCGGAGCGTGTGCTGAAAAATGTTCCGGATATTTCCATTGTACGATTTGACGAAAAAGATGTTGTTCGGCACAAGCTTGTGCAGGATATCATCAAAGCATATGAAAAATACGAAGAAGGAAGGCGCGGCCGATGACCGGAAAGATTAAAGTTATCATTGAAAACCGACAGAAAGAAGTTAAAATCCCCACAGGGTTGCGGATGCTGATTCGCCGCTGCTGCAATGCAGTGCTTAAAATGGAGAATTTCGACGGCTCCGCAGAGGTAAGCGTTAATTTTGTCAGCACAGAGGAGATCCAGCGGCTCAACAGAGAGTACCGCGGTAAGGATATGCCGACGGATGTGCTGTCTTTTCCGTTGGGTGAAAACGGCGTTTATGACGTCAATCATGACACCGGCGCGTATTTGCTTGGCGATATTGTCATCTGTATACAGAAGGCGGTGGAACAGGCGAAGCTTTACTCCCACTCACTGCAGAGGGAGGTCGGCTTCCTGACTGCACATTCCATGCTGCATCTTTTGGGATATGACCACGAGCAGGGCGGCATTGAAGCAGTTCATATGCGTGAAAAGGAAGAAAAAATTATGGAGCTGCTCGGTTTGCCCAGCAGTGCCAGCTATGTGCTCGACGATGACGAAAAGTAATGAAAAAAGAGCGGTATAGCTTTCGTGCGGCTGCACGCGGGGTTCTGCGCTGCATGGCAGAAGAACGTCATATGCGTTTTCACACGGCCGCAGTTCCGGTGGTGCTGTTGTTTTCGTTGTTCTTTTCGCTCTCCGCGGTGGAGTACGCTCTGCTCTTTTTAACGTTTGCGCTGGTGCTTGCGGCAGAGCTGATTAATTCCGCGTTGGAGCGTCTGGTAGATGTACAGATCCCGTTCTTTTCTAAAAATGCGGCGGCAGTCAAGGATTTTGCGGCGGGAGCCGTGCTTGTCTGCGCCGTTTTTTCTGTTCTGGTGGGAGCGGCAATTTTCTGGAAGCCCGAAGAGCTGGCACGGATCCCGGCTTTTTTTGCGGTGCATCCCGCGGCCGTGGCAGGTCTTGTTGCGCTGCTTGTCCTATTGGCGCTGTATGTGACGCTCGCGCCTGCGGGGATGCTGCGGCTGTGGCGAAAACTGCTTCGTCGGCTCGGAAAGTCCGGCCGTCCGGCAGAATAAAGGTGAAAAAACAGATTGGAGTTTTTTATGAATCAAAAGGAACCGACTGTGGGAAAAAACGCGTTTTTGGCAATCGTCGGCCGACCGAATGTGGGAAAGTCTTCGCTGCTGAATGCGCTTCTGGGCCAAAAGCTGGCTATTGTTTCCTCAAAACCGCAGACGACCCGCACGAGGATCATGGGTGTGCTGACCCGCGGAGAATATCAGTATGTGTTTATTGATACCCCTGGGCTGCATCCTTCGCACAACCGACTGGACGATTATATGGCAAAGTCGATCTCATCTTCGGTGGCGGGTGTGGATGCGGTCATTTTGGTAACTGAGGCAGGACAGGAGATCGGCACAACAGAGAGGGAGTTGATCGAGACTGTTCGCTCGCAGCATCTCCCGGCAATTCTGGTGATCAACAAGATCGACCGGCTTGCGCAGAAGGAAAAGCTGATGGTTCAAATTGCAGCATACGCGCGGGAATATGAGTTTGAGGCGATCGTACCGCTTTCGGCGTTGACCGGCGACGGGCTTGACGGCCTTTTTTCAGAAATCTCTTCGCTTGCGCAGGAAGGCCCGCATATGTTCGACGACGACGAGTTGACAGATATGCCGGAAAAAACGCTTGCGGGCGAGATGGTGCGCGAAAAAGCGCTGCGTCTGCTGCAAAAGGAAGTTCCACACGGCATCGCCGTCGCCGTAGAACGAATGACAGAGCGCAGTGACGGTTTGCTGGAGATCAGCGCAACTATTTACTGCGAACGTGAAAGCCACAAGGGAATCATCATCGGAAAGCAGGGCGCCATGCTGAAGAAGATCGGCTCCTATGCACGGGAGGACCTTGAAAAGTTTTTTGGCTGCCGGGTAAATCTGCAGCTTTGGGTCAAGGTAAAAGAGGATTGGCGCAACCGCGACGCATTGCTGCGCAGCTTTGGCTACGATAAAAACAGCTTTGAGGATCCCGATTGATGACGCAGCGGCGGAAAGGACGTGACAGTTCTCATGCAGACCGCAACGGACGGGCTGGTGCTCAAGGAGCAAGCTGTCGGGGAAAACGACCGTCTGATTACGGTTTTGACACGAACGGACGGGCTGGTGCGTGCGTTTGCGCGCGGAGCGCGGAATTTCAAGAACCGCAGCGCTTCGGCAACGCAGATGCTTTCGTATTCTGATTTTGTCATTTTCCGCGGCAGAGAATCCAATGTGATCGATTCGGCCGAGAGCCGCAAGGTGTTTTTCGGCTTGCGCGGTGATCTGACGAAGCTGACGCTGGCTCAGTATTTTGCCGAGCTGGCGCTGGCGGTCGCTCCGGAGGGCGACGATGCGTCGTCTTATCTGCGCCTGCTGCTCAACGCGCTGCATTTTCTCGAAGAAGGAAAACGGCCGCCGCGGATCCTGAAAGCGGCGGTGGAAATGCGCCTGATGGCTTTTTCGGGCTACATGCCGAACCTGATTGGCTGCAGTGTGTGCGGGCAGTACGAAAGCAAAACCGTGTTCTTTCGCCTGCGAGATGGGGAGATCGTCTGCGACCGCTGTTACCGTGCGGACGGCAGCCCTACCGTTGCATTGGAGCCGGGGGTACTGGCGGCGTTGCGCCACACGATTTATGCGCCGTTTGAAAAGGTTTTTTCCTTTGAACTTTCTCCGAGCGGTGAAAAACAGCTGGAAACGGCGTCGGAGCTGTATGTGCGTACCCAGCTGGAACGCGATTTTAAAACGCTGGAGTTTTACCGGCGTATTTCGGAATAAGTTCCGCAGCTTTGCCGTTTTGGGTTGAAAAACATATCCATCGGTATGAAGAAAAGGAACGGCTTTGATTGATGATAGGAGAATTTATGATAGAAAACGAACAAAAACATTATCGTGCGCTTGAACTTGATAAAGTGCTTGCTATGCTTGCACAGGAAACGTCCTGTGAGGATGCCGCGGAACGTGCGCGCGCAATCGTTCCGCAGAGCGATCTGGAAACCGTCCGGACGCTGCTGCAGGAAACCGACGACGCTTACCGCCTGACGGGCAGCTTCGGTTCCCCAAGCTTCGGCGGGCTGAACAGCTGCGAGAATTCCCTGCGCCGCGCCGCTGCCGGAGGAACGCTGACCATGGGCGAGCTGCTGAGAATTTCATCTTTGCTGCACGGAATGCGTGCCCTGATTGAATGGCGCCGCCATTCGGAAGGCATGGTTACCTGTATCGACTGGCGCTTTGACGCGCTTTGCCAGAATAAATATCTGGAGGAAAAAATAGATTCCGCAATCCTTTCGGAGGAAGAGATGGCGGATAACGCTTCTCCCGCGTTGAACGACATCCGGCGGAAGATCAGGAATGCATCCGGGCGTGTGCGTGAACAGCTGGATAAAATGATTCGTTCAACGGCATATCAGAAGTATCTGCAGGATGCGATCGTCACCATGCGCGACGGGCGATACGTTGTACCGGTCAAGGCGGAATGCCGCGGCGAAATTCCCGGACTGGTCCACGACACCTCCGCCAGCGGCGCTACGGTGTTTGTGGAGCCGATGGGCGTGGTGGAGGCAAACAACGAGGTTCGTGTGCTGCAGGCAAAAGAAAAAACGGAGATCGAAAGGATCCTGACCGAGCTTTCTGCCGAGGCAGGAACCTTTGCCGACGCTATTATTGAAGGATATCACAGCGCACTGGAGCTGAACGTGATTTTTGCCAAAGCACATTTGGCGTACAAAATGAAGGCGTCTATGCCGATCATGAACGATGAAGGTCGGATTGCATTCAAAAAAGCGCGGCATCCGCTGATCGACCCGGCAAAGGTGGTACCGACCACGATCGAGCTTGGTTCTTCATTCGACACGCTTGTGATTACCGGCCCGAACACCGGCGGCAAAACCGTTGCGCTGAAAACGATTGGCCTGCTCAGCCTGATGGCAATGTGCGGCCTGCTGCTGCCGGTTTCCGATAACAGCGAGGCGTCCGTGTTTACGCGTGTGCTTGCCGATATTGGTGATGAGCAGAGCATTGAGCAGTCGCTTTCCACTTTTTCCGCACATATGACAAATATTATTTCCATTATGAAGAAAGTCGATTCGCATAGTCTTGTGTTGATCGATGAGCTCGGCGCGGGAACCGATCCGGTCGAAGGCGCGGCGCTTGCACGCTCCATTCTGGAAAACATGCGCGCAAGCGGCTGCAGGATCGCCGCGACAACGCACTATGCGGAGCTGAAGGCCTTTGCTCTGCAGACAGCCGGTGTGGAAAATGCATGCTGCGAATTTGACGTTGCGACCCTTTGCCCGACGTATCGCCTGTTGATCGGCGTGCCCGGGCGTTCCAATGCGTTTGCGATTTCAGAGCGCCTCGGTATGAAGAGCGAAATTGTGGAACGTGCGCGTGAGCTGCTTTCTACGGAAAATACCCGTTTTGAAGAAGTGGTGCGGAAATTGGAGCAAAGCCGCCAGGAGCTGGAAGAAGAAAAGCAGCTGATCGCTTCGCTTCGCCGCGAGGCGGCCGAAGCGGCAAAGCAGCTGAACAGACAAAAAGAAGAGCAGGAGCGTCTGCGCCAGAACGAGATCGAAAAAGCAAAGGTGGAGGCGCGCAATTTGACTGCCCGCACCCGTGCACAGGCGGAGGCGCTTCTTGCGGAGTTGGATGAGCTGCGCAAGGACAAGGCGGCTGCTGATTCCGGAAAAGCCCGCGCCAATCTGCGTGCGGGTATTCGCGCGATGGAGGAAGCGTCTGATCCTGTCTCGCAGGGGCGCAGCAACGAAGGATACCGTTTGCCCCGGGAGCTGAAAAAAGGCGATACGGTTTTGATTTTTGATATTGATAAAAAAGCATCGGTGCTTTCTGCGCCGGACAAGAACGGAATGGTGGAGGTGCAGGCAGGCATCATTAAAACGCGCGTGCCGCTGACAAACCTCCGTTTGGTGGAAGAAAAGAAACGACCAGAGCCTTTGCGCCATGTGGCGACAAGGAACGTTCGTTCCAAAGCGGCAACACCGGTCAAAACAGAGGTGGATCTGCGCGGCAAAACGGTAGGAGAAGCGCTGATGGATCTTGACCAGTTTCTGGATTCTGCAGTGCTTATGGGCGTCGGCATGGTTTCCATTATTCATGGCAAAGGAACCGGAGCGCTGCGCAGTGCAGTGCAGCAGCATTTGAAAACGCACCCCAGCGTGAAGAGCTTTCGTCTCGGCGTTTACGGCGAAGGGGAAAACGGCGTCACCATTGCCGAGCTGAAGTAACACAAGAATAATCCGGGAACGGCCCCCATAAAATATGGTAGGATAGGGCAGGCGTAAAAGAGGTGATATTCTTGTCCAGAGCAAAAAAAGCCCGTCGATTCAGCTTGTTGGACGGCATCCTTTGTGCGGTTACAGCATTAGCGGTAACGTTGTCCGTGTGTTATTTTCTGGCAGCTGACGGCAGCGCTGCCGGAGAGTACACCGTTGCAGAGGATAGCAATGCGGCTTCGTCGTTGACAAAGGCTGCGCTGACAGGAACGGAAACAGAGCTTTCCGCTGCGCAGATGAACCGGCTGCTGCAGGAAAGGCTTAATAAAACCGATTCGGGTGTGCAGCAGATCCTTGTCGGAATGTCCGGAGCAGAAAATGAAATTCAGTTCTGTATTACAGTTCGTGCGAAAGGCCGCAGCTGGGTTCTTTCCGGAGAAGGAACTCTGGTCGCAGAAGCGAAAGACAAGACGGTTGATGTATTTGTTTTTTCACCGAAAAAAATGCAGATCGGTAAGCTGCCGCTTTCACGGAGACTGTTCTTTTCTCTGCTGCAGCCGGATCAGCTGCCGGACGGAATAACGGTCGCCGACGAGAAAATGTATTTTTCCGCGTCGCTGCTGCCTGTATCACTGGCATCGTTCCGGGTGTCAGAAACAGCGTTTGTATTTCACCCAAAGGGCCCGCTTGACCAATTGATGGATAAAATCGATGATTTTGCGCAGCAATCTCCGGAAGAGCAAAGCCAAAGTTGGCAGGAGCTCAAGCAGGAGCTGACGCGGCAGGCCGGGCAGGCGCTTGAGGAAGGAAAGGACGCGTTTGAGGCGTTCCGGCAAAAAATTCAGGAGCAGTATTCTTCCTTGGACACGGAGCAGATTTTTTCCGAGATCGAAAGCGGGCTGCAAAGTGCAGCCGGCAAAGTGGAGAGCTTTGTGCAGCAAAACGGAGATAAAATTTCCGACGCAGTTCAGGATCTTCTGGATGCGCTTCAAAGCGGAGCGCAGTCCAATAAATGATATTCGGATAAAACCAACAGGGCGGTCTGGCAGATTTGCGGCAGACCGCTTTTTTGTGCTTTATGGGCAGAGAGATTTTGTTTTGCGTTGCAGCGTCGTCTAAGCGGTGTTTTCGTGGGGTAAAGTTTTTCAAAAAATGCGAAAAAGCCTTGACTTCGCGCGCATTCTTCCGTATAATAAACAACGGTGTAAAGAGAAAAGCTTTACAGGCCGTTGAAGGAGCGAACAGCATGGCGAAAAATTTGGAAATTTCCATGCTTTATGATTTTTACGGGGCGGTTCTGACAGAAAAGCAGCGCGATGCAATCGAGCTTTATTATAACGAGGATCTTTCTTTGGCGGAAATTTCTCAGAACGAGGGGATCACCCGTCAGGGCGTTCGGGATGCCATCAAGCGTGCAGAACAGCAAATGCTTGAAATGGAAGAACGGATGGGGCTGGTCAAGCGCTTTCGGCAGATCGAAACGCAGCTGAACGAGGTTTCCGTCGCCGCGCGGCTCATTGCAGAATGCAACGAGCGTTACTGCGGCCCGTCGGAGATTTCGGAACAGGCGGGAAAAATTTTGACGCTTGCTCAACAGTTAAAGGAATAAACGAAAACAGGCGAGGGGAGAACGGTAAATGGCATTTGAAGGGCTTTCCGGCAAGCTTACCGCAGCGTTCAAGCGGCTGAAAAACAAAGGAAAACTGTCCGAATCCGATATTAAGGAAGCTATGCGCGAAGTGCGTCTTGCTCTGTTGGAAGCGGATGTTAACTATAAGGTCGCAAAAGAGTTTACCAATGCCGTTTCGGCGCGCGCAATCGGCGCCGAAGTAATGGAGAGCCTGACCCCGGCGCAGCAGGTCATAAAAATCGTCAACGAAGAGCTCACCGCGTTGATGGGCGCTACCCAGTCTCTGATCTCATTCGCGTCCAAACCGCCGACGGTCATTATGCTTTGCGGCTTGCAGGGAGCAGGTAAAACCACTCACGCCGGCAAGCTTGCGGCAATGCTTAAGCGGCAGGGTCATCGACCGATGCTGGTTGCGTGCGATATTTACCGCCCGGCGGCAATAGAGCAGCTGAGGGTCGTCAGCGGGCAGGCCGGTGCGGCGTTTTTTGAAAACGGCACCGAAAAGCCGGTGGTTACGGCACGTAAGGCGATCGCTCACGCAAAGGATTATGGCAATGATGTTGTCATTATCGATACAGCTGGTCGGCTGCACATTGACGAAGTGTTGATGGACGAGCTGCGTGATGTCAAAAAGGAAGTTTCACCCAATGAAATACTTCTCGTTGTCGACTCCATGACCGGTCAGGATGCCGTGAATGCGGCAAAGGCGTTTGATGAGGCGCTTGGAATTACCGGCGTCATTCTTACCAAGTTGGACGGCGATACCCGAGGCGGCGCGGCGCTTTCGATCCGCGCGGTTACAGGCAAACCGATCAAATTTTCCGGAACGGGCGAAAAGCTGGACGATCTTGAGGTATTTCACCCTGACCGAATGGCCTCCCGTATTCTCGGTATGGGAGACGTGCTGACGTTAATCGAAGACGCAAGCCGTAAAATTGACCAGAAGCAGGCGGAGGAAACCGCACGCAAGCTGCGCCAGAATAAATTTGATCTTAACGATATGCTGGAGCAGTTTCAACAGGTTAAAAAAATGGGTTCCATCAAATCGCTTCTTTCCAAGCTGCCCGGCGTTGGTCAGCAGCTGCAGGACGTGGATATTGACGACCGTGTCATGGACCGTACTGCGGCCATTATTCTTTCGATGACACCGACCGAGAGGGCAAAGCCGGAACTGATCAATGCTTCCCGCAAAAAGCGTATTGCCGCGGGATGCGGATTAAAAGTGGAGGATGTCAATCGGCTTCTGCGCCAGTTTGAGCAGACACAGAAGATGATGAAGCAGCTTAACAGCAAGGGCGGAAAACGCCGCGCAATGCGCGGAATGGGCGGTTTTCCGATGTAGTTTCAGCAGCATTCATCCGGTTTTCCGGTTGAAGATACAAGATTTTTTTCGGAGGTGAAAACAAATGGCAGTTAAAATCAGACTTCGTCGCATGGGTGCGAAAAAGGATCCGTTCTATCGCATCGTCGTTGCGGATTCCAGATACCCGCGTGATGGTCGTTTTATTGAAGAAATCGGAACCTATGATCCGAAAACGGAGCCGGCAACCTTGAAGGTCGACGCGGAAAAGGCGAAAAAGTGGATCTCCAACGGTGCTCAGCCGACCGATACCGTTAAGGTTCTCTTCAAGAAGAACGGCATCACCGAATAAGAGGAGGTGCTCACTTGAAGGATCTTCTGATTACAATTGTTCAGGGGCTCGTGGAAGAACCGTCTGCTGTTTGTGTGGATGTAGATGAGCCCGGAGCGGATGGCACTGTCGTTTACCATCTGCATGTCGCTGAAAACGACATGGGGCGCGTCATCGGTAAGCAGGGCAGAATCGCAAAATCGATTCGTACTGTCATGCGTGCTGCGGCAATGCGTGCCAACGAAAAAATTTCAGTGGAGATCGACTGATGCCACAAGCCGTTCTTTCGGGCGGGGTTCTGCGGAGCCGCGTCCCCGGAACGGTTTTTTCTTTGCAGGGTTCGCTTTCCGCGAAAGGAATGATGACTGGATGAAACCGTTTTTGCAAATCGGAAAAATTGTCGGCACTCACGGAATCCGGGGAGAACTGCGCGTGCAGCCGTGGTGTGACAGCCCCGCTTTTTTGTGCAAATTTCGCACGCTGTATCTGGAGGAGGGGAAAACTCCCGTTCGGGTGCGTGCGGCCCGTGTGCAGAAAAACCTTGCCATTGTTTCTTTGGAAGGAGTAGATTCCATTGAACAGGGGGATCTGCTGCGCAACAGGATCCTGTGGCTCCGGCGCGAGGACGCAAAGCTGGAGCCGGGGAAATACTTTATTCAGGATCTGAGAGGAATGATTGTGCGGGACGCCGATACAGGCGTCGGCTACGGTTCGTTGACCGATGTGATTTCCACCGGCCGTACCGATGTTTATGAGGTTACCGGAGAGGATAAGCTTCCGCATCTGTTTCCCGCGATCCGTGATATTGTCGTAAAAACAGACCCGGAATCCGGTGAAATGCTGATTCGGCCGATCGGAGGGATTTTTGACGATGCGGATTGATATTCTGACGCTTTTTCCTGATTTGTGCGACCGCGTTCTCAGCGAAAGTGTGATCGGCCGCGCAAGAGAGAACGGGATCATAGAGGTGGTTTGTCATAACATTCGGGACTACACAACGGATAAGCATCGCCGTGTGGACGATTACCCTTACGGCGGCGGTAAGGGGATGATTCTGCAGGCGGATCCGATTTATCGGTGCTATGACGCCATCCGGGAGGAAACCGGCGGAAAGCCGTATCTGATTTACCTTTCGCCGCAGGGCAAAACGCTGACGCAGCAAAAGGCGCGTGAATTGGCTGTTCTGCCGAATATCGCCCTGCTTTGCGGCCATTACGAAGGAATTGACGAGCGCGTTATAGAGGAAATTGTGGATGAAGAGCTGTCGATCGGCGACTATGTGCTGACCGGCGGCGAACTGCCGGCGCTGGTGGTGGCGGACTGTGTAGCAAGAATGCTGCCGGGCGTGCTGGCAGAGGAGGTCTGTTTCAAAGAGGAAAGCCACTATGCCGGTCTGCTGGAATACCCGCAGTATTCCCGCCCTGCCGAGTGGCATGGCCGGTCGGTCCCGCCCGTGTTGCTAAGCGGCGACCACAAAAAAGTGGATGCATGGAGAGCGGAGCAAGCCCTGAGCCGTACGAGGAAAAAACGGCCGGATTTGCTGAAAAAAGAGCCTTTTTGATGCTTTACAGGTTGTGCCATGTCATTTGATAACAAAAGTTTTCAACATAATAGGCATTCTGCACAAACAACCTCAAAATCAGTGAAACTCAATCGGTTATCAATCCAAAAATAAACCAGTTCATTGACGATGCGGTTTTTTGTGATATAATATATATTGTTCCTGTAAAAAGTTTTATATTGAAATATGCGAGACTATTGAGGTAGGAGATGTTTTGTCATGTATGTCAAGGATGTCATGGTGCAGAACCAGGTTGGTCTTCACGCACGCCCCGCAACATTTT
>JAHZES010000025.1 GCA_019421725.1 Clostridiales bacterium
AACGGTATTTTGACCGCGAAGAGGGAGATCTGATTGAATATTATGACGGTCAGAGCGGGCGTTATCAGATCATCAATCACCAAAGCGTTTACAAGAATATGTGGGGGCAGCTCCTGCACCTGATTCGGATGATAGAAGCAGGGATCCCCGCTGAACCGACGATGGAGGACGCTGCGCAGGCAATGCGGATCGCCTTTGCCGGCGACAGAGCCATCCGCACAGGAGCCGTTGTACATTTTTCTGAAAAATGAATTTTCGGAGCTGCTGATGCGGCTCTTTTTTGTTCACGAAAAATTTACGGAATCAGAATGGATGGATTGCATTTATATGCTAAAATACAAAAATTGAGCAGGCTTTTGCCAATTGAACGATTTTTTGATGAGACCGATATCCGGAGGAGGAACCGTTTTGTTCGCTAAATTCAGTGTAAAAAAACCGCTGACCGTTTTTGTTGCCGTTATGGCGGTTTTAATGTTGGCAGTTATTTCGTTTACAAAAATGCCGACGGATCTGCTGCCGAGCATTGATCTGCCCTATATTGCGGTAATTACGACCAGCCCGGGTTTCTCATCGGAAAAGGTGGAAGCCTCCGTAACAAAGCCGATTGAAGGAACGCTTTCCGTAACAGGCGGAGTGGAAAAGGTGACCAGCATCTCGCGCGAAAATTACAGTATGGTTATTTTTCAGTTCAGTTACGGTACTAATATGGATACCGCGATGATTGACATGAACAACAAGCTCAGCCAGGTGGAAGCAGGCTTTGAGGATACCGTTGGTACGCCCGTGATGATGAAGATTAATCCGGATATGCTGCCGGTTATGGTTGCAAGTGTGGATATGGGCAGCGTTACCGCAGAGGAGGTAACGAAAAAGGTCAGTGAGACCGTTGTTCCGGCGTTGGAAAAGGTGGACGGCGTAGCTTCGGTTTCTCCCAGCGGCCTGTATGAAAAAAGACTGGTACTCACGTTGAATCAGAATAAGATCGATGCGCTGAACGATCGTCTGCTCGCGCAGGTGGATTCTACTCTGGCGGAACAGCGTGAAAAGCTTGAAGAAGGAAAAAAAGCGCTGCAGGCTGCACGATTGAAATTTGAAACAGAGAAGGCGGAGCAAACACAGCAATTGACGGAAAAGGCAGTGCAGGTAGCAAGCGCTCAGACGACGCTGAGCAGCCTTTTACAGCCGGCAGAAACGCTGTATCAACAGCTTGTCCTTAAACAATATGAGCAGCAGGCGCAGGTGAAGGCGCTGGAAAAGCAGCTTGAGGAAAGCGACGTGCCGGATCAGGCGCAGCAGGCCGCTCTGGATGTGCTGAGAAATACCCTGCAGCAGACCGATCAGGCGGTCTCAGAGGCTGAAGCTGCGTTGGAAAAGTACCGGACACAGATGGAGGAGCTGGAGTCTGCGGCCGCGCAGATCAAAGCGGGGCAAAGCTTGCTGAATACACAGTTGGCGCAGGCGGAGCAGCAGCTCTCGGAGCAGGAAACGGCTTTACAGCAGGCGGAACAGCAGTTGGATTCTGCCAGCGAGGCGGCGCTGCAAGGCGTCAATCTTGACGGATTGCTGGACCAATCCAGACTTTCGGCCTTGATACTGGCAGAGAATTTTTCCATGCCGGCGGGGGTGCTGCAGTCCGACGAAGGACAGATGACAGTGAAGGTGGGAGATGCCTTTTCCGATGCGGATGAGGTAGCGAGCCTGACGCTGATGTCTACCGAACTGGATGGGATGGAGAATATTACAATTGCCGATGTTGCGGACGTGACTTATGAGGATAACACAGGTGAGGTTTACGCTAAGGTCAATGGTAATAACGGTATCCTTTTTACCGTTCAAAAGCAGAGTACTGCGTCGACTGCGGAGGTTTCCGCGCAGATCCGCAGCGTGATTCAACAGCTGGAGGCCAACAACGAAAATTTAAACATTACAATTTTGAACGATCAGGGTATATATATTGATATCGTTGTGCGTTCGGTGTTGGAAAATCTGTTGATGGGCGGAGCTTTGGCGATCCTGATTCTGTTTTTATTCCTGCGCAGCATAAAACCGACGATGATCGTCGCAGTCAGCATTCCGATCAGCCTGGCGCTTGCGGTGGTGCTGATGTATTTTACGGGTGTTACACTGAATATCATCTCATTGGCGGGGCTTGCGCTTGGCGTGGGGATGTTGGTTGATAACAGTATAGTTGTCATTGAAAATATTTATCGGCTGCGTGCAGAAGGGGTTCCTGCGGTTCGCGCAGCTGTGCAGGGAACAAGAGAGGTTGCAGGCGCCATTGCAGCCTCCACTTTGACGACGATCTGTGTTTTTTTACCAATCGTGTTTGTGCAGGGAATCTCGCGTGAGCTTTTTACCGATATGGGGCTGACGATTGCATATTCTCTGCTGGCGAGCCTGCTTGTTGCCGTAACACTGGTTCCGGCAGTGTCTTCCCGTGTTCTCAAAGAGCCTCTGCGGCAGAAAAAGACATGGTTTGATTCCTTAGCAGGGAAATATGCCGCCCTGCTGTCCCACTCTCTGCGGCACAAATGGGTGGTTCTTACCGCTTCGGTGCTTTTGTTGGTGCTGAGCGCCTGGGGAGCTTTACAGATGGGAACTGCATTTATTCCGGAATCCGACAGCAGCCAGCTTTCCGTTACGGTCACGCCGTCTCAGGGAAGCACGGATGAAGAAAAAATCCAGCTGTTGGATACCGTTTCTGAACGGGTCCGCCAGATCGACGGGGTGAAAACGGTCGGCGCCATGCTCGGCTCCGGTTCAGGTTCCATGTATGTTATTCTGGACGAGAACCGTTCGGTAAGCAGCCGGCGGATTTCGCAGCAGATCGCAGATGCGGCAGCCGATCTTGACGGCGAAGTTTCGGTGCAGGGATCAACAGCGGCGATGTCTTCTCTTGGAGGAGCAGGAATTCAGCTGAATATTATTGGCGACGATCTTGGTCAGCTGCAAAAGATTGCGGATGACGTTGGAGAGATTATCCAATCGGAGCAGGGTATCAGAAATGTGGTCGCCGGCAATGAGAATGCGGAAAAACAGCTGCATATCACGGTAGATAAAAAGAAGGCCATGTCTTACGGACTGACTGTTGCTCAGGTTTATCAATCGGTTGCTCAGGCTTTAAAAACAGAGACCGCGGCGACGAACGTGAAACAGAATGATACCGATATTTCAGTAGTTGTCCGCAGCGACGCGGCCTCTGCGATTACAGAGAAAAATTTGGCAGATTTTGAGCTGAACGGAACCAGAAACGGTGACGTGGCTGCGGTGAAGCTTTCCGACATTGCGGAAATTTCTGAGGAGACGGGCGCGGACCAGATCAATCGGGAGGATTCCAAGCGGTATGTTTCCGTTACGGCAGAGGTGGATGAAAATCATAATATAGGTTTGGTCAGCCGCAGCCTGAAGCAAAAGCTGGACGGTTACGTCTTGCCGGACGGCTATTCGATTGAATTCAGCGGAGAAAATGAAACCGTTAACAGTGCGTTAAGCGATCTGATCTGGATGGTGCTTCTGGCGGTCGTGCTGGTCTATCTGATCATGGTGGCGCAGTTCCAGTCGTTCAGTTCGCCGTTTATTGTTCTGTTTACCGTCCCGCTTGCCTTTACCGGCGGATTGCTGTTGCTGTGGGCAGGCGGATTCGATCTCAGTGTGATTTCCATTCTTGGCTTTTTGGTGTTGACCGGAGTAGTGGTAAACAACGGAATTGTTTTTGTCGATTGTGCGAATCAGCTGAGAATTGGCGGAATAGAACGCCGTGAAGCGCTGGTGACCGCTGGAAAGCAGCGTCTGCGCCCGATTTTAATGACGGCGATGACGACGGTTCTCGGTTTGGTGACAATGGCGTTTGGTATTGGAGAGGGCGCAGATATGCTGCAGCCGATGGCGGTGGTTATTATCGGCGGATTAACATATGCTACGCTGCTGACGCTGTTTGTGGTTCCGGCGCTTTATGATGTTTTCCAGCGCCGTCCTATCAAGGCGGTACGATTGGAAGAGCCCGAACGGCAGCCTGAATAACGGAATGTTTGGTCTTGATATATGAGGGCAGTTACAACGGAGTAGAAAACGCGGTCGGTACATGAAATCGTACCGGCCGCGTTTTTTGTTCTGCCTGAAGGGAGTCTCCATAAACTAAAGTTTACGCAACAGAAAAGGCGAAGCAGCAGGAAATCACAGCTGCCCGGTTTGCAGAAGTCTTTGCCGCAGAGCCCGAATATAAGCGGCGTTTGTGCCGCAGCACCCGCCGATATATGTTGCCCCTGCATCTGCGGCCGGTAAAACGCTGCGAACGAAGTGTTCAATATCCATTCCCGGTTGAACGATGCCGTTTGAAATTGTTGTGAGCCCGGCATTGGGCTTAAAGAGAAGGGGAAGATTTGTGTGTTCATGAAATTCCCGCAAAACAGGCAATGCGGCTTCCGGTCCGACTGAGCAGTTCAGTCCGACAGCGTCGATACCTTGCGGCTCCAACGTGCGCACGATCTGCGCGACAGAATCTTTCATCATCGTTTTTCCGCTCATTTCAAAGCTCATGGAGCAAAAAATGGGAATTCCGTGTTTTCTGGCGCACTGCACTGCAATTTTCATCATTTCCAGATCCATAAAGGTTTGCAGCCAAATTAAATCGGGGAGTTCCGCCGCTCCGGCTGCAATCTGCTCTGAGAACAGCTCTGCGGCATCTTCCTCCGACAGCTTGCCGTGCGGTTTCAAAAGCTCCAAAAGCGGACCGACTGAAAGCGCGACCTTTGCTCCGCTGCCGCGCGCGGCGTGCTTTGCAAGCCGAACGCCCTCGCGGGCCACGTCGTTTACTGAATAATCAGTGCCTTTTTTAACGGCTGCACGGTTGGCGCCGAAAGTATTGGCTAAAATAATTTGAGCGCCTGCTGCAAGATATTCCCCGTGGAGCTCTAAAACGATTTTAGGGTTTTCCAGATTATAGCGCCAGACAGGAAGCCTGTTTTTAGATTTTTCCCAAAGGCTTGTCCCTACTGCGCCGTCCAGAAGAATAACAGACATTCTCTAATCCCCGCCCTTTCTGCCAAACCGCCGATTGCACTATGGTCTGGCTTAACAAATGCACTGGCTTTTTTGAGATATCTGCACATGCTTTTTAAAATATGCAGGCAGACTTTTTTCTTTAAGTATACAGCCGAAAAGGCGGAATGTATAGTAAGAATTTGCGCTTTGCAGCATTTTCCGCCGCAGAAAGCACAACCGTTCTGTGCTATGCCGCACGGCAGTCTCATATGATTTGGCAAGGAGGCTGAATCGTATGACCTGGTACCGTACATTAGAGAAATTTGCAGAATGGTTCAGCGGCATCCTCTGGGGGCCGGCAATGGTTGCGGGAATGCTGTTTGTCGGAATTTGGTTTACTGTTCGGGCAAAGGGAATCCAGTTCCTTCATTTTGGAACCTGTCTGCGTTGTACAGTTGGATCATTGATACACGGCAAGAAGGGAAAAGGGTCCGGCGGAATTACAAAATTCCAGGCGCTTTCGGCAGCTCTGGCAGGAACAATGGGAACAGGAAACATTGTCGGGGTCGCCACGGCGCTGAGTATGGGCGGCCCCGGAGCGGTGTTCTGGATGTGGGTCTCCGCTTTGTTCGGCATGATGACCAAATATGCCGAAACGCTGCTTGCCGTGCGTTTCCGTAAAAAGAATCCAGCGGGGCAGTGGGTCGGCGGCGCGATGGAATATATGGAGGATGGAGTTAAGAAAAAATGGTTGGCAAGCGTGTTTGGCGTCTGCTGTGTGTTTACGTCGCTCGGCATGGGAAACATGACACAGGCTAATGCCATTGCCGACGCCCTGCAGGATGCCTGCTCTGTTTCGCCGTGGGTGACGGGGATCGTGTTGGCGGCAGTGCTTGCCGTAATCATTTTCGGCGGCCTGACGAGAATCGCAGCAGTAACGGAAAAGCTGATTCCCGCGCTTTCCATCCTGTATACACTGTCCGCCTTTGCGGTGATCGCCTTTAATGCGGAACGCCTGCCGCGTGTGTTTGCGGAAATATTTCAACAGGCTTTTTCCGTTTCGGCGGCAGCTGGCGGTGCAGCGGGAATCGGCATTCGCGCTGCGATGCGATATGGATTTTCCCGTGGCATTTTTTCCAATGAAGCGGGTCTGGGCAGCAGTGGAATGGTGTACGCCGCTGCAGAGGATGCAAAACCGGTGGAACAGGGTCTATGGGGGATTTTTGAAGTTTTCGTGGATACAATAGTGGTTTGTACGGTTACTGCAGTGGCCATTCTTTCCAGCGGAGCACTGGCACAGGGCAAAACAGGCGCTGCGTTGACGGTGGCGGCCTTTGAAACAGTTTTAGGGTCGGCAGGCTCGCTGTTTATCTCGGCATCCGTTTTGTTGTTTGCGCTGGCTTCCATGTTGGGATGGGCGTATTACGGAGAACGCGGTTTCTGCAGATTGGCGGGAGAAAAGGGAGCGCCGCTGTATCGAATCGTTTTTATTGCGGCGGCAGTAGTGGGAAGCGCTGCAAAGCTGGAGCTGGTCTGGAATCTCAGTGAAATTTTTAACGGGTTAATGGCGCTGCCGAATCTTTATGCAATTTTATGCCTGACACCGGTCGTCGCCGAAGAAACAAAGCGCTGGTTTTATACGCATCCCAAAGGGAGAAAATCGAAGAAATACTGAATAAACAGGAGAATATCAGAGGTTTTTTGTGAAAACTGAATTTATTGGACAAAAAACAAGGATTTTTAAGGAAAAATGTTAAAAAAATATTGACTTTTCTGCGTTTTGCCCCTATATTAACTATTGCAGTAATATTACGTTTTGCCTTATAATCAGGCGGTGCTGCGATGCTTTTGAGGGGGCATGATCATGGCAATGGAGAATGAATCTCTGATTGAGTTGAAAAACATTGGCGTGTCGTTTGACGGGGAACAGATTCTGCATAATTTGAATCTGACGATCCGCGACGGAGAATTTGTCACGCTGCTGGGGCCTTCCGGCTGTGGAAAAACAACTACGCTCAGGCTGATCGGCGGGTTTTTGCAGCCGGATTGCGGTGATGTGCTTTTTGCCGGAAAGCGCGTTAATGAAATTCCGCCGCACAAACGCCAGGTAAATACAATTTTTCAAAAGTACGCACTGTTTCCGCATTTGAATGTGTTCGAAAACGTTGCATTCGGAATGCGTATCAAAAAGCGGCCGAAGGCAGAAATTCAAAAAAAGACGGAAGAGATGCTGGAGCTTGTAAATTTAAAAGGATTTGGCAAACGCAGCGTAAATTCGCTTTCCGGCGGGCAGCAGCAGCGTGTTGCCATTGCCCGGGCGCTTGCAAACGAGCCCCGGGTGCTTTTGCTGGACGAGCCGCTTGGCGCACTGGATCTGAAGCTGCGCAAGGATATGCAGGTGGAGCTGAAGAAGATTCAGCAGCAGCTTGGAATCACCTTTATTTTCGTAACGCACGATCAGGAAGAAGCGCTTTCCATGTCCGACACAGTGGTTGTAATGGACAAAGGAATTATCCAGCAGATCGGTTCGCCGGAGGATATTTATAATGAACCTCAAAATGCCTTTGTGGCAGATTTTATCGGCGAAAGCAATATTGTGGATGGCATTATGCGCCGGGACCGTCTGGTGGAGATATCCGGCGTGCAGTATCCCTGTGTCGATAGCGGGTTTGCAAAGGACGAGCCTGTCGATGTAGTTGTTCGGCCGGAGGATATTGATGTGGTAGCAGCCGGAACCGGTTTTTTGACGGGTGTTGTCACGGGAATTACCTTCAAGGGCGTTCACTATGAAATGATCGTCGATGTCGGAGGATTTAAATGGATGATCCAGTCCACCGATATGGAACCGGTTGGAAAAACAATCGGGCTGCACATTGAACCGGATGCGTTTCATATTATGAAGCGCTCCGAATATTCCGGAAAATTTGGCGATTACAGCTCCTTCAGCGATGAAATGGATGAAAACAGCCAGCCGGAAGAGGTGGAAATTTGAAGGCGAAAAAGGCAGCGTTGCCGTACCTTGTGTGGATGCTTTTGTTTACGGTCGTCCCACTCGGTATTGTGGCGTACTTTGCCTTTACAGATGATGCCGGCCAATTTACATGGAATAATATCTTGCGGATCGGCGAGTTTATTCCGACCCTTTGGGAGTCGATCAAGCTGGGCGGAATTGCCACTGTCCTTTGTATTCTGTTCGGCTATCCGATGGCTTATTTTATTTCACGTTCCAAGGCGCATGTGCAGCAAACGATGGTAATGATTCTGATGCTGCCGATGTGGATGAACTTTTTGCTGCGGACCTATGCGTGGATGACGCTGCTGGAGGACACCGGACTGATCAATTCCCTGCTGCAGCTTCTCGGGCTGCCAACAGCGCATATGATCAACACGCCCGGCGCGGTGGTGCTCGGTATGGTTTATAATTTTCTGCCTTTTATGATTCTTCCGATTTATTCGGTAATGGTAAAAATTGATTTCAAAGTAGTGGAGGCTGCGCAGGATCTTGGTGCGAACGGTCTGCAGGTGTTCCGGCGTGTCATTCTTCCGCTCAGTGTGCCCGGCATTTGCTCCGGTGTGACAATGGTGTTCGTGCCTGCGGTGAGTACGTTTGTCATATCAAAGATGTTAGGTGGAAGTCTTAATATGCTGATTGGCGACGTGATCGAGATGATGTTTGTCGGCAGCTCCCTGAATTTCAATCTTGGCGCGGCGCTGTCGTTGGTCCTGATGGTTCTGATTTTGATCTGTATGGCCGTGATGAATCATTTTGACGACGATGCGGATGCTTCGGGAGGGATTTTGCTGTGAAGGTTTTTTCAAAGATTTATACGGCGTTGATTTTTACCTTTCTGTATGCACCGATCCTGATACTGATCGTATTTTCATTCAACCAAAGCAAAACCCGTGGTCTGTGGACGGGCTTTACACTGAAATGGTACGAAGAACTGTTTCGGGACAAGGATATGATGGGTGCGCTTTCTGTCACGCTGATTGTTGCGGTAGTCGCCTCTGTTGCTGCAGTAGTGATCGGTACCCTGGCCGCAGTCGGGGTGTTCAGCATGAAAAAACGCGTGCGTTCACTGATTATGGCGGTCAACCAGATTCCAATGGTTAATCCGGAGATCGTGACCGGCATCTCGCTGATGCTTTTATTTGTACTGATTTACAATTCCACAGGTCTGTTTGAAACCGGGATCGGTACGCTTTTGATCGCGCACATTTCTTTCTGCATTCCGTATGTGCTGCTGTCGGTGCTGCCAAAGCTGAGGCAGATGAATTACTCAGTTTACGAGGCGGCGTTGGATCTGGGCTGTAGTCCGGTCAAGGCGTTTTTCAAAGTAGTTTTGCCGGAAATTTTCCCCGGTATCATGACAGGCTTTTTGATGGCGTTCACGCTTTCACTGGATGATTTTGTTATCAGCCTGTTTACCGGCGGTTCCGCGCAAACGCTGTCCGTACTGATTTATTCGATGACGAAAAAACGTGTCAGCCCCACGATCAATGCGCTTTCTACGCTGCTGTTCGTTTCGGTGCTGATTCTGCTGATTCTTGCTAATTTGGGGCAAATCCGCAGCATCAAGCGCGCCAACCGAAACGCACGGGCAGAAAAAGGACAGGAGGAAATGAACCGTTGAAACGCAGATTGCTTTCCTTAGTGCTGTGTATTCTGCTGGCAGCGGCAGCCGGTGTAATGGTATCCTGCTCCGGCAGTGACGGCAGCACAACGATTTATGTTAAAAATTGGGGAGAATATATGTCTCTCGGCGAAGATGAAATGATGAACGTCAACGAGGAATTCACCAAACAGACGGGTATTCGTGTGAAATACACTACCTATGAGACAAACGAACAGTTGTATACCATGCTCAGCACCGGGAGCACGGAGATCGACGTAGTTTTTCCCTCGGATTACATGGCGGGCCGTATGGTGGAGGAAGGAATGCTGGCAGAGCTTGATTTTGACCATATTCCGAATTACGACTTGATCGACAGCCAGTTTAAGAATCTGCAGTACGACCCGGAAAACAAATATACGGTTCCCTATCTGTGGGGAACTGTGGGAATTTTTTATAATACAACAATGGTCGACCCGGAGGATGTGGAAGATTTAAGCTGGGATCTGCTTTGGAATGAAAAATACGCCGGAAAAATTTTGATGTTTGATAATCCGCGCGACGCGTTTGCCATTGCAGAGGCGAAGCTTGGTTATTCGCTGAATACAACGGACGAAAGCGAGCTTTGGGCATCGTATGAGGAGCTTTTGAAGCAGAAAAAGCTTTTGCAGGCGTATGTGATGGATCAGGTTTTTTCAAAAATGGCGACTGGAGAAGCAGCAATTGCGCCTTACTATGCTGGTGACGGTATTGTCATGCTGGAAGAAAATGAAGATATCGCGTTCGGTTTCCCGAAGGAAGCGGTCAACCAGTTTGTCGATGTTGTCTGTATTCCTAAAAACAGCAAAAACAAAGAGGCAGCGGAACAGTACATTAATTTTCTGTGTTCCACCGAGGCTGATTTAGCTAATGCGGAAGCGGTGGGTTATGCGACGCCTCAAACAGAGGCGCGGGCGGAACTTGATCCTGAAGTCCGCGACGACCCGATGTTTTATCCGCCGCAGGAGATTTTGGATAACACGGAAATTTTTATGACGCTTCCCAAAAAGGTCAACCAGCTGATGGACGACCTTTGGATCAAGTTGAAAATTTCCAGAGGTTGACCGGAGATTAACTTTTCAGTGGGATTTACGGAACAGGAGAAGATTTTTTTGAAAGGACCTTTCGGTGTAATTTTTGATTTGGACGGCACCTTGGTAAATTCGCTCGGCGATTTGCAAAGCAGTGTAAATGCGGTCATGCGGGCACACGGTTTTCCTGCTGCCACCGAAGAAGCGATGAAGCGGATGGTTGGAAACGGGATTCGAAAGCTGGTGGAACGTGCGCTGCCTGAACAGGAGCGTACGCCCGGGTTCATTGAGAGCTGCCTGCGCGAATTTTCAGAGCATTACAGAACCCATTGCCTGGATCAAACACGCCCGTACCCCGGAATGGGGGAGCTGGTACTGTCTCTGCATGCGGATGGGATCCGCACCGCGGTCGTCTCCAATAAGGCGGATTGTATGGCAAAACAGATTGTCGGGGGGCTGTTTCCGGATTCAGCGTTTGACAGGGTCTTTGGAATGCAGGAGGGTGTTGCGCCAAAGCCGGATCCGGAGGCATTGCTGCGCATCTGCAAAGAATGGGATGTCCGGCTGAGTAATTGTGCGATGGTTGGCGATTCCGATGTTGATATTTTGACCGGAAAAAACGCCGGAATGTATACGATAGGCGTTGCATGGGGATTTCGCGGGCGCAGGGAGCTGCAGCAGAGCGGGGCGGATTTTATTGCGGACAATGCCGCACAGCTTGCGGAAGCGCTGCGAAAGTTTTGTTCATAAAGTCATTGGTCATGAGGGTTATCATACAATTACACAGATATTTTTGAAAAAAGCTTCATCTTTTTTTCTGCGTTTTTGAAAAAAAACACTTGCTTTAGCTGAATAATATGATAAAATAGTAGCATGTCAGCGCTCGCGTTTTCTGGACGGTGCCTATGGTTCAGGAGAAGGAAAAAAGCAGCGCAGCTTCAGAAAGGGTGGAGATTTTTCATGAAAATGAAAAGAATTTTGGCATTGTGTCTGGCGCTTGTTATAGGTTGCTCTTCCATGCTGTTGGGTTGCTCGGGCAGCAGCTCGGAAACCAAGGTGATCGTTGGTGTAGACAACGGTTTTCCGCCGATGGGATTTTTGAATGACCAAAATGAACTTGTTGGTTTTGATATTGACGTTGCAAAAGCTGTTTTTGAAAAATTGGGTATGCAGGCCGAATTTTTGGCAATTGACTGGAACGCAAAAGAACAGGAATTGAACACCAAAAAGGTAGACTGCCTTTGGAACGGCTATACAATTACCGACGAGCGCAAAGAAAAGGTCAATTTCTCTGATCCGTACATGAAGAACGCGCAGGTCATTGTAGTGAAAAAGGAATCCGGCTATGTTTCCATCAGCGATCTGGCAGGAAAAAAGCTTGCCCTGCAGTCTGGTTCAAGCGCGGAGGACGCTTTGGACGAAGCCGCAGATTTTAAAGCATCATTAGGCGGGATCAATGAATTCGGCGATAACATGAAAGCGTTTATGGATCTTGAAGCAGGAATGTCCGATGCAGTTCTGCTGGATCAGGTCGTGGCCGATTATTACATTAAAACCAACAACAAAGATTGGATCGTTCTGGATGACAAGCTTGCGTTGGAAGAGTATGGCGTAGGTTTCCGCAAGGATGATCCGCTCCGCGACAAGGTAAACGATACTCTGAAAGAGCTTGCCGCTGATGGAACGCTGGCCAAAATTTCTACAGAGTGGTTTGGTTCAGACGTAACTACGATCGGAAAGTAATTTCGGCTTATTGCAGAAGTACAGCAAGACGGAAGCCAGACGCTGTGTTCCAAATTCTTGGAGCAGCGCCGCTCCGTCTTTTTTCCGCTATATCAGGAAATTCCTTTCATACGGAATTCAAACGACCATACGAACGAAAGGCTTGGTGCTTCATGGGAATTGATTATGCTTCTCTGCTGCGCTCAATGTTGGAAGCTTCCGGTACGACCCTCGCAATTTTTGGGCTGACGCTGTTGTTCGGGTTGCCGCTTGGGCTGTTGGCTGCCGCCGGGCGAATGTCGCGGTTTAAGCCGCTGCGTTGGCTGATAACAGTGTATCTGCAGATCATGCGTGGAACGCCTTTGATGCTGCAGCTGTTCTTTTTTTGCTACGGCCCATATTACCTGTTCCGCGTTAGCGGCGGCAACCGGTTTACAGCGGCAATAGTGGCATTTGTTTTGAACTATGCAGCTTATTTCGCCGAGATTTACCGTGCAGGGATCGAATCGATTCCGGTTGGACAATACGAAGCGGCCGGTGCGCTTGGCTTCACCCGCCGCCAGACCTTTTTCCGTATCATTCTGCCGCAGGTTGTCAAACGAATTCTGCCGCCCATGGGCAATGAGTTTATGACGTTAGTTAAGGATACCTCTCTTGCGCGTGTGATTGCTATCGTAGAGCTTTTTACGATTGCGGAAAAAACTTCTTCCAACTATTTTTCAACGGTTCCTCTTTTAATTGCCGGTGTTTTTTATTTTGTAATGAATGCCGTTGTGGGAAAATGTTTTGCCGTTGCTGAAAAAAGGCTTGATTATTACCGTTGAGCTTTCAGCGCCAAATTACAATACTGCAGAGAAGGGATGGCAAAACAAAATGGAAAAAATTCTTTCGGTTTCTCATATCAGTAAAAGCTTTGACCACAATGAGGTTTTGCACGATATTTCGTTGGATGTTTGCCGTGGCGAGGTCATTGCCGTAATCGGGCCTTCCGGTTCTGGAAAGAGCACCCTGCTGCGCTGTATCAATCAATTGGAACGTGTGGACAGCGGCAGCATTTCCGTTTGTGGACAGACAATGGTGGAAACAGATGCGGCCGGCCGTGCGATTTATCAGCCCAAGGATGTTCTGCAGAAGATCCGGCTGCGCGTGGGGTTGGTTTTTCAAAGCTTTAATCTGTTTCCTCATTTTTCGGTACTTCGAAATATCATGGAAGCTCCGGTACATGTGCTTGGGCAGACTCCCCAGGCTGCGGAAACAACGGCACGCGACTTATTAAAAAAGATGGGGCTTTCCGACAAAGCAGACGCATATCCGTATCAGCTTTCCGGGGGACAGCAGCAGCGTGTTTCCATTGCACGTGCTTTGGCGCTGAATCCGGAGCTGCTGTTTTTTGACGAACCGACTTCAGCGCTCGACCCGGAACTGACCGGCGAAATTTTGAAAGTTCTGCGCCAACTGGCTGAAGAGAAGATGACGATGGTGATCGGTACGCATGAAATGGCGTTTGCGCGAGATGTGGCCGATCGGATTATTTTTATGGATCATGGAAATATTCTGGAGCAGGGAACACCGGACGAAATCTTTAACGGGCCCAGAAGCGAACGGATGCAGTCGTTTTTAGCTCATTTTTCAGACCGCTAATTCTATCGCCTTTTTAATAAGAATTTCGGAAAGCGACAGCCTGGACTGTCGCTTTTTTAGGTAAAGGGATTCTCTTTAACAGGCATTCTGAAATAAAGTACTTGACAGGATAAAAAGGAGTGCTATAATAACTTTAATGCATAAAAACATAAAAGCGTAAAAGTTTAAAGCGAAAAAGCAAACAGTTACCGTTTGGCGATGTAAAGTCGCGATTGAAAGGATGAGTATCTATGATTATTGTAATGAAAAAGAATGCATCACGGCAGGACTTCAGTGCGGTGGAAGAGCTGATTCTTTCAAAAGGTCTGAAACCGCATCTTTCACAGGGTGCTCAGGCAAGCATCATTGGTGTGATCGGTGATAAAACGCGGCTTTCCGTGGAAAACATTGAAATGATGGAAGGCGTCGAAAGGGTAGTACCGGTGATGGAAAGCTATAAGCTGGCGGGAAGGGCTTTTCATCCGGAGGATTCTATAGTTGATGTCGGCGGCATTCAAATCGGCGGTAAAGAATTAGTCGTTATGGCTGGTCCCTGTGCGGTAGAAAGCGAAGAACAGATTATGAAAGCCGCCGAAGCAGTGGCGAGCTCCGGGGCCAAATTTTTGCGTGGCGGAGCCTATAAACCGCGTACATCCCCGTATGCTTTTCAAGGCTTGGAGGATGAAGGCTACCGTTTGCTGCGCAAGGCCGGTGATGCATTCGGTTTAAAGGTTGTCAGTGAAGTAGTCAGCCAGAATGAGATCGGCATTGCCAGCGAATGCTGCGACATGATTCAGGTTGGGGCGAGAAATATGCAGAATTTCCGTCTGCTGCGCGAATTGGGGCAATGCGGGCGACCGGTCCTGCTTAAGCGCGGGATCTCGTCTACGATTGTGGAGTGGCTCGATGCCGCAGAATATATTCTCAGCGAAGGAAATCCTAATGTCGTGCTGTGCGAGCGGGGAATCCGTACTTTTGAAACGGCTACACGCAATACGCTCGACCTCAGCGCAGTTGCGGTTGTGAAGGAACGCAGTCATTTGCCCGTCATTGTAGATCCGTCCCATGCAGCAGGAAAGGTGCGATATGTAGAGCCTTTGGCGTTGGCGGCGGTTGCTTGCGGAGCGGACGGGTTGATTGTTGAAGTACATCCGCAGCCGGCGCAGGCGCTTTCAGACGCAGCACAGCAGCTGAATCCGGAGCAGTTTGATAAGATGATGCGGAATTGTGCGGCTGTTGCCAAAGCCGTGGGACGCACGCTTTAACGTGCCAGTTTTCGGGTGTTCAGTTACGATTTTGTGAAAGAAAATTTACAGAATTGATGCAAATTTATTTTTCGAGTGCTGTATACTGTAAGAAAGAATTTGAAAAGAGGAATTTGCATGAACTGGCTGCGGAATTTTATGATAGGGCGGTATGGTGTCGACCAGTTTTCCTTTGCGTTACTGGTATTTTACATGATTTTTTCGATTACTGCGCAGCTTTGCGGTTGGCAGTGGCTTTCTCTTGTTTTGCTGCTTTTGTTGGTGTATTTGTTTTGGAGAATGTTTTCCAGGAACTGCGAAGCACGCCGAAAGGAAAACGATGCTTTTCTGCGTATTTGGAACCCGGTGAAGAAGTGGTTCAAAAATCTGAAAGCGCGCTGTACGGATCATACTCACAAATACTATCATTGCCCTGCCTGCTCGGCTACATTGCGGGTGCCAAAGGGGAAAGGAAAAATCAGTATTCGCTGCCCGCGCTGCGGCAAAGAATTTGTTAAAAAGACATAAGCGGTTCATACAGATAGTTTTCTGTTTATCAAATAAATATTAAAAACCGGAACGATCTTTTAGATGCGATCATTCCGGTTTTTTGTTTGACAGCTTGGTTTATTTTTCCTTAAAAAGAATATCTTCAGCAAATTCTGAAGCATCTCGAATACAGTCCGGGCAGGAGCGGAGCACTTTACCGGTCTCGATCCCCTTCAGTGCTTTGCAGGTCACAGCGCAATTTCGCTCTTGAAAACGGCGCATAATTTCCCGGGAAAGCTTTGCCG
>JAHZES010000026.1 GCA_019421725.1 Clostridiales bacterium
GATAAATTGCGCTGTTGAGCGAAAGCCGCCTTGCATCCTTAGCGGAAAGAACCGTTACGGCATACCAGACATGGCTCGGCACAATCTTCCCGATCGCGTCGGCGGCAACCTCTCCCGGCGCGATGGCGCGGATCTGGTCAGCGGTGATCGAGCCGATCTGCGAAAGATCGAACACCCCTTCATAGCCGTCTGCCTCGCCGGAAAAATAACCGGAGAGCGGCGCGTACACCACGCTTTGCGGCTGTGTGATCTTTGCAAGCAGCTCTGCCTGCTTTGTCTGCAGCGCGGCCAGCTTGTCCTCAAAGCCGGTCACCTCTCCCGTCACGATTTGCTGCTGACAGAGAACCTCCAGCACAGCGGAACGCGCCGTCTCAAAATCTGCGGCGCGGTTGCTGCGCAGCGCGGTCTGCAAAGCGACAAGGCGTGCGTGCAGCCGGGAGGTAATGACGTCCGGCTTTGTTCCCGCGATCTCCGTCTGGCTCGCAATCGTTTCAAAGGTTGCGATCTCCTTTTGTACCAGAGCCAGCTCTTCCTGTACCGAGATTTCGTCTTCGCTGGCATAAACGCGCGCTACCACGCCGTTTTTCTTTACCTTGGTCCCATCGGAAACCGCATATTGCAGCGCACTGCCGGAAACAGTAGCCTCCACCACGGTTTCCTCCCGCAGAAAGAGCATTTCCGCGTTGATCGTTTCGGAATATGACGCGTTCAACACCGTTTCGCTGTTATATTTACTGCCGCTGCTTTTATAAATGTGATAGCCGACATAGGAAGCAGCCAATACAAACACCAGAAACGCGATCAGGCTCTTTTTTACTTTTGCGCTCACTTCGGCTGCCTCCTTTTTGCATGAACGGTCGGTCCGTGTCTTTGATTATATCATAGCTTCAGCACTTTTTCCACCTGCATTGCCGCTTTGGAAAACAGTTCCTCCTCGGACAAGCCGTCGCGCTCCAGCCAGAAAACGCGTTCATCGCGCCGGAACCAGGTCAGCTGACGCTTTGCGTAGCGCCTCGTTTCACGCTTAAGGTTTTCCACCGCCTGTTCCCGGCTGCATTCTCCCCGCAGAAACGGAGCCAACTCCTTGTAGCCGATCGCCTGCAGCGCCGTCGCGCCGCCGGGCATCGCCAGCACGCGCCGCACCTCTTCCTCCAGCCCGTCGGCCATCATTTTATCGACGCGCCGGTCAATTCTTTCGTAAAGCTTTTGCCGGTCGGCAAAGGTGACGCCAAGCATGCAAAGGCGGTACGGCGACTCTTTTTCCCGCGAACGGCGCTGCTGTTCGCTCATAGTAACGCCCGTCTGCCGGTAAATTTCAATTGCACGGATAATACGTCCAAGGTTGTTGGGGTGCAGGCGCGCAGCCGTTTCCGGATCGAACCGGGCAAGCTCCGCAAGCAGCGCCTGCCCGCCCTGCTCCTCCGCTCTTCGCTGCAGCTCGCTGCGCAACCCGGGAGCCTGTGTCTCTTCGGCAAACCGGATCCCGTTCACGAGCGAAGAAATGTAGAGTCCTGTTCCCCCCGCCAGCACCGGCAGCCTTCCCCGGCAAAAAACGTCTTCCGCGCACCGGGCCGCATCCTGCACAAAGCGGGCAACGCTGTACGGCTGGCTCAACGGCAGAAAACCGATCAGATGGTGCGTAACGCCCCGCATCTCCGCCTCGGTCGGGCGCGCGGTACCGATCTGCATTTCGCGGTAGATCTGCATCGAATCGGCGGAAATCACCTCGCCGTTAAAACGCTCTGCCAGCTGTACCGCCAATGCGGTCTTGCCGGAAGCGGTCGGCCCAACGACGCACACCATCGGAATTTTTTCTGTTTTCATCGCACCGCCCCCCTGTAGTCAAACTGGGATATCGCGTTCCACTGCCCGTGAAACGCGTTCCTCTTTTGTGATCGGAACAAAAAATCCGCTGTTCTCCGTTCTCCTTCATCTCATTGGATCCGCCCGAACTGTTTTTCCAGCTCCCGTTTTTTCATCGAGAGATAAACCGGACGCCCGTGCGGACAATAGCGGATCTCGGGATGATCGTACAGCTGCTGTGCCAGCGCCGTCAGCTCCTGCTCGCTCGTTTTATCGCCGCCCTTAACCGCGGCTCGGCACGCAATGTTGTGCAGCAGCCAATCGTCATGCTCCGTGGAAATATCCCTGCGGTTTTCCTGCAGGTGCGCGGCGATCTCAAACAGCGCGTCGGTAATATCCTGTTTCCCAAAGGAAAGCGGGGCGCTGCGCACCAGGAGCGTTCCCCCTCCGAAATCCTCCAGCTCAAACCCGGCCCTGTTCAGCTGCTCGCGGGCGGCAAGCAGCGCCGAATAGGAATCCTTGTCCATCGTCACCGTAACCGGGCCGAGCAGCTGCTGCGCATAACGCTCGCCCTGCTGCGACCGCAGCTTTTCGTAAAGGATGCGTTCATGGGCAGCGTGCTTATCAATAAAAACCAGCTCGTCCGCCGATTCCAGCAAAATATAGGTTTCGAACACCTCTCCCACAAGACGCAGCCGGCGGCTTTCCGGTTCGCCTGTAAACGGTTTCGGCTCTCCGAGCCCGGGCTCCGCCGCGGCAGCCGGCCGAGTCTCTGTCGTCTGCCCGGCAGCAAGCTCCTGTTTCTCCTGCTGCTCCTGTTCTTTTTTAGGGATCGCCGCGCTTTCGGAATGTTCCTCCTCCCGCGGCAAATCTGCCGCGTTTTCCGGCAAGGGAGAACCAAACGGGCGCAGCGGCGGCTTTTCAATAACATATTCCCCGTCTTCCCCATCGGCAGCTTTGCCGGCTTTCACCGATGGGCGCTGCGTATCCACCGGAACGCGCAAGGGCACTGTCTCCGTTTCCGCGCCGGACGCGTCCTTCTGCAGAAAGCCGCTGAGCACCTGCTGCGGCGGAAACCTTTGTGCAAAATACCCGCTGCCTGCCGCATCGTTAAGCCTGCCGTGCAGAGCATCCGCCTTTGGTGGCGACTGCGGCTCGCTCTGACGCTTCGGCTCCTGCTCCTGCTGCGGCAGTCGAAGCTCCGCAGGGCGGTCTCCCTGCGCCAGCGCCGATTTTACGGCATGATATACCGCATCGAAGATCGGTCGTTCCGTTACAAACCGAACCTCGATTTTCGCGGGATGAACGTTAACGTCCACCGCCGTCGCCGGAACCGTCAAATGCAGCACACAGGAAAGGTACTTTCCCGCCATCACGCTGCCCTTGGCCGCCTCGTCCACCGCCGCGCCGGCCGTTCGGCTTTTGACAAAACGGCCGTTGATGTAAAAGCTCTGCATCGCTCTGGACGGCCGGGCTTCTGCCGGGCGGGACACAAAGCCGCTTACCCGGATCGCCCCCAGCGAATACTCCACCGGGATCAGCCCGGAAACAAACTGCCGCCCGTAAACTGCAAAAACAGCGGATCTCAGTTTTCCGTCTCCCGGAGTTCGCAGCGTTTCCTTTCCGTCGCGCAGAAAGCGGAACGCGATCTCCGGATGCGAGAGAGCCGCTTTGTCCACTACGCCCGCAACCGCATTTCCTTCCGAAACATCCTTCTTCAAAAACTTCATTCTGGCGGGCGTATTGTAAAACAGATCGCGCACCAGAACGGTGGTTCCCACCGGGCAGCCCGCGTCATCACAGCTTTTTTCAATTCCGCCCTCAATCACATAGCGCGTGCCGGCAAGCTCTCCTTCGGTTCTGGTGAGCAGCTCCACGCGCGCCATCGCACAGATGGAGGCCAACGCCTCTCCCCGGAAGCCGAGCGTACCGATTCCTGCCAGATCGTCCTGACTGCTGATTTTGCTGGTTGCGTGGCGCAGAAATGCGAGCGGCACATCCTCCCGCGCAATGCCGCAGCCGTTGTCCGAAACACGCAGGAACGTAACGCCGCCGTTCTGAATCTCGACCGTAATGCCGGTGGCGCCGGCATCGACCGCATTTTCCACCAGCTCCTTTGCCGCCGAGGCAGGGCGCTCCACCACCTCTCCTGCGGCAATCAGCTCCGCAAGCTGCTTATCCAGCACATTAATCTTTGCCATTATACCACCTCACACGCGCAAAAAACGGAAAATTCGGTAACTTCATCTCCGCTTTTTTAAAGCTTCTGCGCCTTCTGCCAGAGCGCAAACAGCGTATTCATTGCTTCTATCGGCGAAAGAACGTTCGGGTCCAGGTTTTTCAACGCTTCCAGAATCTCGGTCTGTGCCGCGGGAATCATCGTCAATTGACCGTCGTCCCCGTCAGGCGCCTCGGCGCGGGCATGTTTGGGCCCGGCAGCGCCTTCGGATTCCATTTCCTTTAATATTTTTTTCGCCCGGCGGATTACCGGGTCGGGCACACCGGCCAGCTTTGCCACCTCAATGCCAAAGCTGTCGTCCGCGCCGCCTCTCACGATCCTGCGCAAAAACGTGATCTCATCACCGTGCTTCTTTACGGCAATATTATAGTTCTTAACGCCGCCGATCGTTTCCTCCATCGAGGTCAACTCGTGATAATGCGTCGCAAACATTGTTTTGGCTCCGAGACGGCGCTTGTCGGCCACATATTCCAGCACGGCGCGCGCAATGCTCATTCCGTCATAGGTAGAGGTACCTCTTCCGATCTCGTCAAGAATCAGCAGGCTGTCCTTTGTTGCGCTGTGCAAAATTTCGGCCACTTCGGTCATTTCCACCATAAAGGTGGATTGTCCGGAAGAAAGATCATCCGACGCGCCGACGCGGGTGTAGATCCCGTCCACGATCCCAAGCTCCGCCGTTTGTGCAGGAACAAAACTTCCGCACTGCGCCATCAGGCAAATCAGTGCGGTCTGCCGCATGTAGGTCGATTTTCCCGCCATATTCGGCCCGGTAATGATCGCCACGCGATTTTCATTCTGATCCAAAAGCACGTCGTTGGGCACAAACGGAGATTCCGAAAGCGCCTCCACCACCGGATGACGGCTGTTTTTTAAAACGATCCTGCCGTCCAGATTCATCTGCGGCCGGCAATAGCCCTGCGCAGAGGCTGTTTCTGCAAACGACACCAGCACATCAAGCTGCGCGACTGCCTGTGCCGTTTTCTGAATACGCTCCAGCTCGGCGGCAACGGCTTTCCGCACCCCGTCAAACAGCTGGTATTCCATCTGCACCGAGCGTTCCTGCGCGCCAAGAATGCGGCTTTCCAGCTGCTTCAGCTCCGGTGTAATGTATCGTTCTCCGTTGGTCAGCGTCTGTTTGCGTATGTATTCCGGCGGAACGGAATCCTTAAATGAATTGGAAACCTCAATATAATAACCGAAAACGCGGTTGTAACCGACCTTAAGCGTGCGGATCCCGGTTCTTTCCTTTTCCTGCGCTTCAATTCGGGCTATAAAGCCCTTGCCGTCGGTCATATCTCCGCGCAACGCGTCCAATTCGGCATTATAGCCTTCGCGGATGATCCCTCCCTCACGCACCGTGATCGGCGGATCCTCCACAATAGCGCGGTCTATCAGCTCGCAAAGATCCTCCAGCGGATCGATCTCCCGCAGAATCTCTGTCAGCAGCGAGCACTTTACCGGTTCCAATGCCTCGCGCAAAGCGGGCAGCCTCTGCGCGGTCGAGCAGAGGCTGCGCATCTCACGTCCCCCGGCCGAACCGTAAACCACACGCGTCATCAACCGCTCCAGGTCAAAAATTCCGGCCAACTGTGAACGCGCCGTTTCCCGCAGGATCGGATCTCCCACCAGCTCCTCTACCGCGTCATGGCGGCGCAGAATATGCGCGCAATGCATCAGCGGGCGTTCGATCCACGTGCGAATCAGCCTTTTCCCCATTGCGGTCTGCGTCCGGTCAAGCACCCAAAGCAGCGTGCCGCGCTTTTCCTTGCTTCGCATGGTTTCCGTCAGCTCCAAATTCCGCCGGGCGGAAAGATCCAGCCGCATATACTGCGCCTGTGAATAAAGCGAAAGCGAATTAATGCGTTCAATTCCGGTGCGCTGCGTTTCCTCCAAATACCCAAGCAGCGCGCCAAGCGCCGGAACAATATTGCTTTCCTCCGGCAGCGAAAGCGCCGAAAGACCGTCCTTTTCAAACTGGTGCAGCACCTTCTCCCGGCAAGCCGCTCTGTTGTACCGTTCGTCGTCAAGCAATTCCCCCGAGGCGTGCAGGCGCTCGCGGCAAAAGGCGCCGATCTCGCTCAGCTGCATGACCGCGCCGTTAAACAGCAGCTCCTTTGGCTGATACCGCGCCAGCTCGTCCCGCAGAGGAGCGCACTCGCCCTCCGGCAGCGAAAGCTCTGTTCCGTAAACCTCTCCGGTGGAAATATCCGCAAAGCAAACGCCGCACCGGTTTTTCTCAAGATAAATGGAAGCAATGTAGTTATTGCGCGTTTCGTCAAGCATGCTGCCTTCCAGAATGGTTCCGGGCGTGACCACACGGACGATGTCTCGTCTGACCAGCCCTTTCGCAGTCGCCGGGTCTTCCATCTGCTCGCAGATGGCGACCTTGTGGCCCTTTGCAATCAGGCGGGCAATGTAGCTTTCGGCGCTGTGGTACGGCACGCCGCACATTGGCGCGCGTTCCTCCTGCCCGCAGCCGCGGCCGGTCAGCGTCAGCTCCAGTTCCTTTGCGACCAGCTTTGCGTCGTCAAAAAACATTTCGTAAAAATCTCCGAGCCGGTAAAACAGGATGCAATTTTTATACTGCTCCTTCACGCTCAGGTATTGCTGCATCATAGGTGAATATTCCGCCAAGCCGGTCGCCGCCCTTCTGGTTTAATTTACGCACAAAGCCGCCGGAGCAGCCGCAAAATCAGTGGCATCCTCCGCAGGAGGAGCAGTCACCGCCGCAGGAAGCCGACGGATCAAAATCCGCGGTGTCCGGGTTTTCACCCGCGGCAGACTGTGAAATGATCGCATTTACACGCTGCAGCAGCGCATCCAAATCGGATTTTGCATTGTCGTAGGCCTTCATATGCTCGTTGCTCATAATTTCGGCGTAAACAGAGCGCAGCTCGCCGTTCAGGCTCTGCAGCTTGTCGTTATCCGGGTGCTCCGCGCCCGCCTCGTTGCTGATGGCAAGCCGCTTAAGATTGAATTCGCCGATCAGCTGCTGCAGTCTGTCGTCATTGTCGCTCGCCAGACGGGCGGCGTTGTATGCCAGATAACGCTCGTCCTGCTGAATTGCGTGACCGAGCTTGCGTGTCATTTCAATAATATCCATACTGTTACCTCTTCCTCCGGCGAAAATTTTGCCGGTAATATTTTATTTCATCGCCGTTTGGCGAAAGAAAGCTTTTGAATTTACTCCACTTCCTGCAGCTCACCCTTCAAAATCCAGTTGAGCGCCTCGGTGACACGAACACGGGCAAAGCGGCCGATCACCTCTTTGGGAGCGGGGAATGTAACGATCAGATTGCCCTCCGTTCTGCCGGAAATGCCGCCCTTTTTGTGCTCCTCCTCGCAAAGGACGCGCACCGTTCGGCCGACCATGGACGCACACCGCTCCGCCGCAATTTTTTCCTGCACCGCAAGCAGCTCGGAAAACCACCTTGACTTTTCCTCCGCCGGAATGGGATCGTCCATTTTTTCGGCCGGAGTTCCACGGCGCGGGGAGAAAATAAACGTATAAAGCGATGTAAAGCCGACTTTTTCAACAAGATCAAGCGTTTCTTCAAAATCGGCGCGCGTTTCGCCCGGAAAGCCGACGATCACGTCGCTGGTCAGCGAAATCTCAAGCATCGCCGCTCGTACGGCCGCCACCTGCGCAAGGTACTTTTCCTTGGTGTATCCGCGGTTCATCTGTTTTAAAATGCGGTCGCTGCCGGATTGGAACGGCAGGTGCAGATGCTTGCAGATTTTGTCATTGGCCGCCATTGCAGCAAACAGCTCCGGGGTAGCGTCCTTCGGGTGCGACGTCATGAACCTCACCCAGAAATCGCCCGGGAGCTCTGCGACCCTGCTGAGCAGCGACGCGAACGACACGGGATCCTCCAGGTTCTTTCCGTAGGAATTCACATTCTGCCCCAACAGCGTAATGTCCTTAAACCCTGCCGAAACGATCTCCCGCGCCTCGGCCATGACATGCTCCGGCGTGCGGCTGCGTTCTCTGCCGCGCACATACGGCACAACGCAATAGGAGCAGAAGTTGTTGCAGCCGTACATAATCGGCAGCCACGCGCGAATGCTGCCGTCGCGGCGGACCGGAATGTCCTCCGCAATGACCCCGTCGCAGTTTTCGCACGCAAAAACGCGGCGCCCCTCCTGCAGATTTTGCAGCAGCAATTCTGGCAGGCGGTGAATGTTGTGTGTTCCAAACACAAGATTGACAAACGGGTAGCTGTCATGAATCCGCCGGGCAACGTGTTCTTCCTGCATCATGCAGCCGCTCAGCGCGATCACCAGCGACGGATGGCGCCGCTTAATGTTCTTGAGCGCACCCACATTGCCGAACACACGGTCTTCCGCATGCTCGCGCACCGCGCAGGTGTTAAACAAAATCAGATCCGCCTGCTCGTCGTCATCGGTAAATTCGTAGCCCATTTCCGCCAGCATGCCCTTCATTCGTTCTCCGTCGGAAACATTCTGCTGGCATCCGTAAATATGAATGCTGGCAAGCGGCACCGCGCCGCGCGCGCGAATCTGCATAATCTCGCGCACCTGCTCGGCGCATTCCCGTTGTCTTGCCTTTTCCTCCTGTGTAACCGTTCTGATCTTAACCAAAAATACAAACCGTCCCTTCCCTGCGGCGGCAAAGCTTTCGGCGGCGCCGCACCCTTTCCGAATCATTATATTATACCAATTCCGCGGCCGGATTACAACCCGGGGCAACCGCAATTTACAGTATTTCAAAGCCGCTGGGCAGGCTGCTTTGCCTGCCGTTGCTTTTTGTGCGCCGACGGCGTAAAATAGAAGAAAGGAAGCGTCAAAAGGAGGCTGCCAAAAAATGAATTCCACCGAATCCCTTACGCCAGACGAAAAAGCGCTGCAGACTGTGCCGGAAGCAGACCGCGCCGCGCTGAAATACATGCTGGAACCGCCCTCCTCACCGGTTTTGCCAAACGGCGGCGAGGCTTCGGAAAAATTTCTCCGCGCCCTGGCAAACTTTCGCAAGCTGATGATGATGTACCGGTGCGCCAGCATGGAGATCGAGACAAAGCTCAATGTGCTCAACGCAGAGTTTTCGCTCAATCACAACCGCAACCCGTTCGAAAGCATTAAAAGCCGGATCAAAACGCCGGAAAGCATCGCAGAAAAGCTGCAGCGCAAAAAACTGCCTATCAGCATTCAAAGCATTGAACAAAATCTGTTCGACGTTGCCGGGATCCGCGTCATCTGCTCATTCCCGGAGGATATTTACATTGTGCGCGATCTTCTGCTCAACCAGGACGACCTGACTCTGGTTGACGAAAAGGACTATATCCGCGCCCCCAAGCCCAACGGATACCGCAGCCTGCACCTGATCGTGGAAGTACCGATTTTCCTTGCGGAGGAAAAGCGCCCCATGAAGGTGGAGGTGCAGCTGCGTACCATTGCCATGGATTTTTGGGCAAGCCTGGAGCACAAGCTGAAGTATAAAAAAAGCATTCAGAACGCCGAACAGATTGCCCAAAAGCTGAAGGAAAGCGCCGAGCTCAGCGCGCTGCTGGATCTGCAGATGCAGGAGATTCGCAGGCAGATCGACGGGCGGGCATAGTTTTTCCTGTACGGCAGCGCGCCTCCTGCGGCAGAATCAAAACTGCCGCAGGAGGCGCGCTTTTCGTTTCTTTACTTGAACCGGTTGGATTTCGCAAACAGTACTGCGACGCCTGTGCTCAACGCAAGCGACAGGACAACGATGATCCAAAAGCCCCACTGACTTTGCGCAAACGGCATTCCGGAAACGTTCACATTCATTCCGTAGGCGCTGAAAATCAGCGTCGGTACCGAAAGCACAATCGTGACGACAGCCAAAACCTTCATCACGATATTTAAATTATTGGAAATAACCGAGGCAAAGGCATCCATCATACCGCTGAGAATCCCGCTGTAAATATTCGCCATCTCAATAGCCTGTTTATTTTCTACGATCGTATCCTCCAGCAGCTCATTGTCCTCGGGGTACTTTTTCACGCTGTCGGTCTTGAGCAGCTTTTCAAGAACCGCTTCGTTGGAGCGCAGTGCCGTCGTAAAATAAACCAGGCTCTTTTCCAGCTTGAGCAGCTCGATCAGCTCGCGGTTCTGCGTGGATCTGTGCAGCTGGTTTTCAACCATGTCGCTCTTTTTGTCAATGATACGTAGGTCCTGCAGGTAAAGCGAGGCGGTACGGTAAAGGATCTGAAAGATGAACCGCGTTTTCATATTGGTAAAAAAGCCCTTGACTCTGCCCTCGGCGAACGGCCGCAGCACCGGGGTGTCCTCCAGACATACGGTGATCACCGTTTCTTTGGTAATCAGAACCGAAAGCGGGATCGTATCATAAAGCTCTTTCTCGTCATGCTCCTTAACGGTCGGAATATTGACCAGAATCATGGTGCAGTTATCGTCCGTCTCAATGCGCGAGCGTTCGTCCGTATCCAACGCGGCACGCAGCAGATCCGGGTCAATTTCATAGCGGCCGGCCAGCGCATTGATCTCTTCTTCGTCCGGCCTCACCATCGAGATCCAGCAGCCGTCCTCCGGAGCCGGTATCTCTTTGAGCATATTATCCCTCGTTAAAAAAATCCGGGTCATAATCGGGTGTCTCCTTCCGTCTGCGCGCAAAAACGTCGGCAGGAACCATCCTGCCGTTCTGGGCGCGGTTAATTGTTTTTCTGCATAACGGTACGCTTCCGGGACACGGCTCCGGCTGCATGGGACCACCCTCTTTCTTCCGGATCTTCAAACACGCCGGGCCGCCTTACATCTGCTCGACCGGCTCAATGGAAAGCACGTCAAGATGCTTGAGCAGCAGGCGGCGGGTCAGGCGGATCAGCGAAATCCACGTTGCCTTTTTGGCCGCGTCCGGCTCGTCGATAATGCGGTTGTCGTGGTAAAAGCGCGAAAACACCGCCGCCAGCTGATAGGCGTTTTCACAAATATAGTTCGGCGCTTTCTCCTGCATTGCACGGCGGAATGCCTCGCCGGTCAGCAAAATATTCAGCGCCAGCTCCCGCTCCACACCGGTGTAAACACCGGAAAAGCTCTCCTCGGCAGATTCGCTGCCAAGGCGCTTGCAAATGGAATTGATACGCGAGATCGTGTAAAGCAGATACGTTCCAGTTTTTCCCTCAAACGAAAGGAATTTGTCGAGGTCAAAAATATAATCCTTTGCGGGATTGTTGATCAAATCGCCGAACTTAACGGCTGCAACACCGATCTTGCGCGCGATCCCCTGCTTCTCGTCATCAGAAACGAAGCCGCTGCTCTCCATTTTTTCGTGCGCAGCCTTTGTGGCCGTATCGATCAGGTCGCTTAAGCGCATCACGCCGCCGTCACGCGTTTTGTAGGGCTTGCCGTCCGCGCCGTTCATGGTGCCGAAGCCGATGTGGCAAAGCTCGGTGCTCTCCGGCACCAGCCCTGCTTTTTTGGCGCAGCGGAACACCTGCGTAAAATGCAGCCCCTGCCGCTTATCCACCACATACCAGATCCTGTCCGGAGCAAAGTCCTTTTCTCTTTGAATGATCGTCGCAAGATCCGTCGTAGCGTAAATGCTGGAATTATCCGACTTACGGACGATCATCGGCGGCATGGGCGCTTTGTCGCCCTCCTCCGCAACGTCTACCACCAGAGCACCGTCGCTTTCCCGCAGCAGATTTTTTTCTTTCAGGCGATCCATCAGTTCGCCGAGGTATCTGTCGGCGTCGCTTTCTCCGTACCAGAGCTCAAAATCGACGCCCAGCGCCGCATAATTCTTTTTCAGATCCTCGCAAGAAACGCGCAAGATCTCCTTCCAGAGCGCCAAATACCCCGGCCGGCCGGTCTGCAGCTCGGCGGTCGCACGATGCGCCTTGGCCGAAAAGGCCTCGTCAGCCTTGCTCTTTTTGCTTGCAAACGGGTAAATTTCGCACAGCGTATCGGCATCGAGCCGCGGCACCTCGCCGTCGGCCGGAAAATCCTCCGCAAAGCACGCCCAGTCCGGGTGACGCTCGGAAAGCTCCGCAATAACCAGGCCGATCTGCAGCCCCCAGTCGCCAAGATGCACGTCTCCCAGCACACGGTTGCCGGTCGCCCTTGCCAGCCGTTTGAGCGATTCCCCAATGATTGCCGAGCGCAAATGACCGATATGCAGCGGTTTTGCCACGTTTGGGCCGCCGTAATCGATAATGATCGTTTCGGGCCGTTCCGCCTGCGGAACACCGAGAAACTCATCTGCAGAAACGGCGCGCAGACCGTCCAGAATCGCCTCGTCGCTCAGACTCAGATTTAAAAAACCCGGTTTTACCATTTCCGCCTTGCTGAACATAGCGTTTTCACGCAGCACTGCAGCAACCTCGTCCGCCACCGCAAACGGCGGTTTGTGCGCCTGCTTCGCCGCGCCAAATGCACCGTTGCACTGAAACTGGCACAGATCCTGTCGGTCGGAAACGGTCACGCTGCCCAGCGTACGGTCGTATCCGCATTTTTCAAAGGCGTCCGAAACGATCCGGGTAAGCTGTTCTGTCAGTAATTTCATCTCTTCACTTCTCCTCCGTCTGTTCGTTCCCTGCGGAAGGCATTGTGCCGCTCTGCGCACAGTCCGCCGCCGGTCAAACAGGAGCATCTCATGTTTTTATTATTTTACCACACCGTTTCGGATGATGCAACGCACCCCACATTTTTCAACGCACCGGACTTGCCCCGTAACGCTTCCTCGTTGCATATTCTGTGCATGCGTGGTAAAATAAAGCTGATACAAAGCCTATTTATTTCACCGGATCACCGAGGTGTTTGCCATGATTTTGGGCGCAGTGCTCGCCGGCGGCAGCGGAAGCCGTATGGGCGGCGAAATACCGAAGCAGTTTTTGCCCCTCTGCGGAAAGCCGATGCTCATCCGCACGCTGGAACCGTTTTTTCTTTGCAAAGAAATGGAGAAAATCCTTGTCGTCGTCCCTGAGACCTGGCGGGCGCAAGCCGCAGAGCTGATACAAAGCGCATTCGGCTCGCCGAAACGCTTTGAAACGATGGCCGGCGGCGGCGACCGCACGGAATCGCTGCAGATCGCAGCTGCCCGCGCCGCGGAGCTGGACGGTTCCGACGGGGCAATTCTTGTTACGCACGACGGGGCTCGCCCGTTTATCACGCCGGAGCTGATCCTTCAAACCGTACAGGCCGCCCGCGAGACCGGCGGCGCCACGGCGGCGGTCCCGGCCGTGGATACCGTTGCGGTCGCCGGAGACGGCGTCATTGACCGCATTCCGGACCGCTCGTCGCTTTGGCTGATCCAAACGCCGCAAACCTTCCGGCTGGCTCTTCTGCGCCGGGCGGCTGCCTCCCTGAGCGACGCCGAACGCGGCAGGCTGACCGATGCCTGCGGCATTTTTGCCGCGCGCGGGCTGCCGGTTCGCCTTGTGGCGGGCAGCCGCAGCAACCTAAAGCTCACCACACCGGAAGACCTTGTTTGGGCCGAAGCGCTTCTCCGCTCCGGCAATGCTTAAGAGGCCGCCCGCGCGGCTGTTCGATTTACTCCGAAAAGGCAGGATGCTTTATGAAAATCACGATTCCTTATCGCCGGGGCCGAACCGGCCAGAGCATTTGCTATGCGCTTTCCTCGGCGTTTTTACTGGCGGTCACCATTGTTCTGTTACGCATCGGTACGGCGGCCTCTCTCGGCTGCGCCGCCGCTTCGCTTTTTCTCTTTCTGTTCCCCTGCTGGATGACCGTCCAGGCCGTCTGGCGCGCCGCTGCGAAAACCGGCTGCTTCTCCATTACGTCCGACGGGCTCGAAAATGTTTCGCACCCGTTTTCCGTCGGCTGCTTCAGCTTTCCTCTCACCATTCGGCTGATCCCCTGGAGCTGCATCGACTCGTTCCGCATTGACCGTTCCGCCGGCGGAGAACGGCTGCTGCTGATGGCAAAAGATATTGCCGAGTTTCCCAAGGGTTACTCGCCGCTGATGCGTATGCTGCTGGAACGGGAGCAGAATCAGGGTGTCTGCGGTTTTTCTATCGATTCCCGTTTTGCTGACGCCTCCCCGCAGGAGCTGTTTCGGCTGCTGCAGCAAGAGCTGGAAAGCTTTCGCCGCCGTGATTACCCCTCCGGCTGGCCGGAAGCGGTCCCTCCCATCGCTCCGGAGAGCTCGGAAAAAAGCGATTCCTCCGGCAGCGATTCCTGATTGACTTTTGGGTGTGCAAGGGCTAAAATAAGGGTGGTAAATTCCTTTCGGCCTGCATAATTCTCCCGCAGGGTAGCGCATGCCGAGGGTGAAAATAAAATTCAGAAAAAAGGAGTTGGGCTTTGTGGACGCATCGGGTCATAGTAGAAACGCCGACAGCAGCTGTCACAGACGATGGGCAGCAGAGGACCGTGCTTTTGCACAGGCCCGCTGCCGCCGCTTTTAACGCTTTGCTCTGCTCAGAAACGTCGCTCCGTTTGCAGGAGAACACGTTGGCGTCTCTGTGCTTTGTTGCTGCACGTCTATGACAGCCGAATGCGAATTTTTCGCATTCGGCTTTTTGCTGTCTGCTTTTCTTCTGGCCAACTGCAATCGCGGGCTTCGCATGGCGGATCCGCACAAAAAACGAGTCGGCAGAAAGGCATGATAATGAAATGGAAGAGCAGTATAATGTTGAAAAATTAATGGAGCTGACGGAAAAACGGCAGTTCCGGGAGCTGAAAAACCAGCTTATTGAGTTGAACGAGGCGGACATTGCAGAGTTTTTGGAGGAGCTGCCGCAGGAAAAGAGCGTTGTGGTATTTCGGATGCTGCCAAAGGAGCAGGCCGCCGACGTCTTCGCTTTTCTCCCTCCCGAGGTTCAGGGACAGATCATCAACGGAATCACGGATACCGAGTTGAAAAACATTGTGGAAGACCTTTACGTCGACGACGCCGTCGATATGCTGGAAGAGCTGCCCGCAACAGTTGTTCGCCGCGTGCTGCAAAACGCCGCGCCGGACACCCGCCAGCTGATCAACCAGTTTCTCAATTACCCAGAAAACAGCGCCGGAACCATTATGACCGCCGAATATATCGGGCTGAAAAAAGACATGACGGTGGAGCAGTCGTTTGATTATATCCGGAAAAACGGCGTAGACAAAGAAACCATTTATATCTGTTATGTTACGGATGCCCAGCGCCACCTTGAAGGCGTTGTAACGGTCCGCGACCTTTTGATGCATTCTTATGAAACCGTTATCGGCACCATTATGGACGATAACGTGATCAAGGCGGTCACGACCGACGACCGCGAGGATGTCGTTGATACCTTTAACAAATACGACCTGATCGCACTGCCGGTGGTGGACCACGAAAACCGGCTGGTCGGCATCGTCACCGTTGACGACGCCGTCGACGTTATGGAGCAGGAAGCGACCGAGGATATTGAAAAAATGGCCGCCATGGTGCCGAGCGACCAGCCGTACCTGAAGCAGAAGGTCTGGGTCATGGCACGCAACCGCATCGGCTGGCTGTTGGTGCTGATGGTCAGTAGCATGATCACCGGAGGAATCCTCGCTCACTATGAGCAGGCCTTTGCGGCTCTGCCGCTGCTGGTCACCTTTATTCCCATGTTGACTGACACCGGCGGAAACGCAGGCAGCCAAAGCAGCACCAGCATCATCTGCGGAATGACGCTGGGCGAAATTCAGCTGCGCGACCTTCCCCGCGTCGTCTGGAAGGAAACCCGAATTTCTCTTCTTTGCGGCACTGCGCTCGGGCTGGTCAACTTTATCCGCCTGATGATCGTTTACCCCGGCCAGCTGATGATCTGCCTGACCGTGGTGCTGAGCCTGTTTGTTACCGTTCTGCTTGCCCAGGTGATCGGCTGCATTCTGCCGCTGATTGCCGAAAAGCTTCACCTTGACCCTGCCATTATGGCTGCTCCGCTGATCACCACCATTGTGGATGCCGTCAGCCTGGTGGTCTATTTTCAAATCGCCTGCTCGCTGCT
>JAHZES010000027.1 GCA_019421725.1 Clostridiales bacterium
AAAACTCCGTCGTCAAATTTTCGTCCATATCTATTGTATTACCGAACGGTGCGCGGGGTGCGCCGTTCGGCAGGGAGCTTCCGGGAAAAAACCGCCGTTTTATTGCGTAGGAGACAAAAACGCTCGCTGCCCAACAAAACCGGCGGTCATTCGGTTCGGGAATTATTTGTTTTTGCTGGCCATTTTCATACGCTGCTCCTTGGAAAGCACCATTTTGCGGAGCCGGAATGTTTTTGGTGTTACCTCGACCAATTCATCGTCGGCAATAAATTCGAGCGCCTGTTCCAGACTCATCTGGGTCGGGGGCGTCAGCTTCAGCGCCTCGTCGGAGCCAGCTGCACGCATATTGGTAATGTGCTTCTTTTTGCATACGTTTACAGCAATATCCTCCGATTTCGGGCTGGCGCCGACTACCATGCCCTCGTAAACGGGGACGGCCGGTCCAACAAACAGCCTGCCGCGCTCCTGCGCATTAAACAGACCGTAGCTGGTGGTTTCGCCTGTTTCAAAACAAACGAGCGAGCCCTGTGCGCGGCCGGGGATTTCGCCCTTGTATGGCTCGTAAGAGTCAAAAACATGGTTCATAATGCCGTTGCCGTTGGTATCGGTCAAAAATTCGGTGCGATATCCCATCAGGCCGCGCGCCGGAATTTTGAATTCGAGGTGAGTAACGCCTGTATTGCGCGTGCCCATATTAACAATTTCGGCCTTTCGTCCGCCGAGCTTTTCCATTACGGCGCCAACGTAATTTTCGGGGACCTCGATCATCAGCAGCTCGATCGGTTCGCAAAGCTTGCCGTCGATCTCCTTCATAATGACCTTAGGACGGGAAACCTGGAACTCAAAGTTTTCACGGCGCATTGTTTCGATCAGGATCGAAAGGTGCAGCTCTCCGCGCCCGGAAACCTTGAACGTGTCGGCGGAATCGGTTTCCTCCACGCGCATGGCGACGTTTGTCTGAACCTCTTTAAACAGACGGTCGCGGATATTCCGTGAAGTAACATATTTTCCGTCGCGGCCTGCAAACGGAGAGTTGTTGACCATAAACATCATCGATACGGTCGGCTCGTCAATTTTAACAAACGGAAGTGCCTCCACGCAATCGGGCGAACACACCGTCTCGCCGATGTTCAGGTCGCCGATACCCGCAACGGCGATCAGGTCGCCAAGCTTTGCGCTTGGAACCTCTACACGGCGCAGACCTTCAAACTGATACAGGCGTGTGACCTTTACGTTTTGGGTGGTGCCGTCGCGGTGGCAGAGCACGGCGCTGTCGCCATAGTGAACCTCTCCGCGTTCCACACGGCCAACTCCGATCTTGCCGACGTATTCGTCTGCGTCAATGTTGGAAAAAAGTATTTGCATCGGGCCGTTCATATCGCCCTCCGGCGCGGGAACATCATTGATGATCGCTTCGAACAGCGGCTTCATGTCGGTGCCGGGAACGTTCAGGTTGTCGGTTGCATAACCGTCGCGGCCGGAAGCATAAACCACCGGAAAATCGAGCTGGTCTTCATCGGCGCCAAGCTCGATGAACAGATCGATCACCTCGTCCACAACTTCGGCAGGTCTTGCGCCGGGCCGATCAATTTTATTGACGACGACGACCGGTTTTTTGCCGAGGCCAAGCGCCTTTTTGAGCACAAAGCGCGTCTGCGGCATACATCCCTCAAACGCATCGACCAACAGAAGAACGCCGTCGACCATCATTAAAATGCGCTCTACCTCTCCGCCAAAATCGGCATGACCGGGAGTGTCCACAATATTGATCTTAATATCATTATACATAACGGCGGTGTTTTTCGCCAGAATCGTGATCCCGCGTTCCCGTTCAATGTCGTTGGAGTCCATCACACGCTCCGCCACGGCCTCATTTGCGCGGAAAATGCCGCTCTGCCGCAGAAGCTGATCCACCAGCGTGGTCTTGCCGTGATCGACGTGGGCAATCAGAGCAACGTTTCGCAAATCTGTTCTTTTATCCATTGATACATCCATTCCCTTTCTGTTAACCAGGGGTTTGTCCGGGTTCCGGTCTCAGCAGGAGGAGGAGCTTCTGCAGGGGCGGCGGGCTGCCGTGAAACACAGTGTCAAACCGTAATGGTGAAAACTTGTGACGGTATACGATTTAAGTATAGCAATTCCAAAAGTTCAGTATACCACAAAATTCAACTGAAAAAAATAATTTTTACGTTTTTTACTCAAGAAGTTTCGGGAAAACTCATTTAATTTTTCGTACACTTGACATAAAAAATCAAATGGGATTTTGTATGAGAACGCAAATTCGATCAGAAAAAGGTCTCTAATGGTGTAAAACCATTCTATTGACCGTTCAGAACGGCGACCGGAGTGCGCAGCAGAGGCAGTTCCGCAAGGATCACAGCTGCCGCCAATGCAGCAGAGGACTGTGTACGTGTGAAAATTTCCAGCATACCGGCCTCGCGTCCCTGCGGGGTACGGCAATGGGAACAGCGGAGAACGGTTTCTCCGTTGCTGCACAACTCGTATTCACCGGTGCGGGGGTCTCCCAACACTCGCCAGTGGCCCTCCTTTGTCCGCAGGGAGGCAACGGAGCCGTCCGCTCTACGGCGTACCTGTACAATGGAGGAGCCGCCGTACTGTGCGCTGCAGCGCCAGCCGGTGGGCGTCGGCGTGCGCCGGAACTCCAACAGTATGGCGCCTTGCCTGTCTAACAGAACCATTCTGGGGATCACGAAGGAGAACCATCCGGGGACTTCTTCTGCCGAAAAAAGGCACTCGCCCAGACGGTCAAAAATCAGAAACCTTGTCTTGCTGCCGGCAGAGCAGCGAGCCAGATAGTAAATCATAAGAGAGCGCCTCCCTTCAGAAATTGTGAAAAGCCTGCGCAGCGTTACGACCGTTTGGCCGCCTTCCCGGAAATGGGGCGGTGGAGAGACAAACGGCGAGAGGGAAAAAAAGAATTAAATTCGTTTCAGGATCCGGATCACAAAATCGATCTCGGTATCCAGCTCTGGCAGCGCCAGCAGACGCCGCTTTGCTTCTTCTTCACAGCGGCAGAAATACGGCGTCATGCGGAACAGGTTTGCAAGCTCTGTCTGTGAAAGCCGGAGCTTACCGGACACACGGACGGTGTCGTGCAGAGCAAACGCGTCGCTTTCCATTCCCTGCTCGTCGTTTTCGTACGGCGTGCGATACAGTACCCTCTTCATGGAAAACAAATGCCGCGCTCCGGGGATGACGCCAAGCAGCACACCGCCGGGCTTCAGTACGCGGGCAAGCTCTTTCCCGCAGAACGGCGCAAAGCACAAAACCGCAAGGTCAAGGCTTTCGGCCGCGGCGGGAATGTGAAAAACGCTGGCAACGGCGTATTCCGTAGGGTCGCTGCGCGAACACGCCATTTTTACACCCTGGCGCGAAATATCAAATGCGGCCAGTCTTGCGCCGGGCTCTTGTTCCCGCAGGGTCTGCGCCAGCAAATGGGTGCAATACCCTTCGCCGCAGCAGCAGTCAAGTACGGCGGGAGCGTTTTTACAGTACCGTTCAGCAGCCGCACAAAGCGCGTTTGCCAGGGGGCGGTAATGCTGTGTCTGTAAAAAGGCGCGTCTGGCGCGCAGACTGTCTGGGTCGTCGCCCGGTTCGGCGCTGTGTTTTCGGTTGGCGGGCAAAAGGTTAACATACCCTTTTGCTGCGCGGTCAAAAAGATGACCGTTTGCACAGCGGTATTCGTGTTCGTCTGCAGCAAGAGCTTCACCGCAGACCGGGCAGCAAAACAGGGAGTTCACGGGCATTCTCCTTTCAACAGCGCCTCGCATGCGAGAGGACGCCGCTTTTTCGGAATTTTCTGCAATGCCAGCCGGTAGGAATGCAAAATCATACTTTTCAGTTCACTGTCCGGAATTGTACCGTCGACAAAAACGGAGTTCCAATGCGTTTTGTTGCAACGGTAACCGGGCTGTACGGCGGGGTAGACCGAGCGTAAAAACTGAGCTTCGTCAGGATCACACTTCATAACCAGGTGCAGCGGAGACGTGTTTGCGTACATTTCACAGAACTCTCTTAGTCCAAGAACCTTAATGACCGCCGGCTGATCGCCATAGGGATAGGATATCGCACTTTCCGGTAGCGACAGACAAAAGTGTATGATGTCCTTCTGTGTCACAGGAGTTCCCTTCCTTTTGTTAAAATCGGCTCAGACGGTTTGGAACAGATAAAATTTCAGATAATCCGTTTCCGGAACATTCCACAGGATCGGGTGATCGGGCGCTTGCTGCCTTGCTTCGATCTGACGGAGGGAAACGCCGGCATCGGCTGCGGCGGAATGCAGCATTTCGCGAAACAGTTCGTCGGTCGCAAAGTGGGAACAGGAGCACGTGGCAAGGTAGCCGCCGCGCGGCAGCAGCTTCATGGCACGCAGGTTGATCTCCTTATAACCGCGCATGGCATTCTCAACGGTCTGACGGCTTTTTGTAAACGCAGGGGGATCCAGAATAATAAAATCGTAAGGATGACCCTGCTTTTCCAGCGACGGCAGAAGGTCGAACACATTTGCCTCTTCAAAGCTCATACGGCCTTCCAGCCCGTTCAGCCGGGCGTTTTCCCGCGCCATGGCAACGGCGTCCGCCGAAATGTCCACAGCGTGAACGTGTTCGGCGCCGCCGTGCGCCGCGTTGAGCGCAAAGGAACCGGTGTGCGTAAAGCAATCAAGCACTTTTTTGCCGCGCGCAAGCTTTGCAACGGCCTGACGGTTGTATTTCTGGTCAAGGAAAAATCCGGTTTTCTGCCCGTTTTCAAAATCGACGGCATAGCGGATGTTATTTTCGGTGATCACGGTAACCGTGGAAGACGGCGGCGTTTCGCCTTCCAGCGGAAAAAAGCCCTTGTTCGGCGCAAGTCCCTCGCGCATGCGAATGGACACATCGTTGCGTTCGTAAATGGCGCGGATATTCTGCCCGTCTTCGCGCAGGATTCTGACCAATAAAGGGAAAAGCATGCCTTTGCGCTGTTCGATGCCGAGAGAAAGCGTCTGTGTTACCAGAATTTCGCCGAATCGGTCTACCGTCAGCCCGGGAAACTGGTCCGCTTCGCCGAAAATCAGACGGCAGCTTTCTGTGTCATGCCCCATAACGTTTTTTCGGTATTCCCACGCCCAGCGGAGCCTTCGTTCCCAAAAAGCTTCATCAAACCGGTCGTTTGCGCTGCGGCTGATAAGCCGGATGCGAATTTTTGAATGATGGTTGTAAAATCCGGTGCCGAGATATTTCCCGCTGCGGCCAAACACGTCCACCAGCGCGCCGTCGGCGCAGCCGGCGGTGTTTTCGCCGAAAATTTCGCTGTCGTAAATCCATGGATGGCCGCTTTCGATAGAGTTTTCTGCCTTTTTGCTAACGGATAAAGCGGCATATTCGCGTTTTTGTTTCATAAATTTCAGTTTCCTCCAGCCGGATAGTTTCGGCACTGCGCCCCTGTTGGCGGGGAACAAAAGAAAACGCCCGTCAGGCACAGCGGCCACGAGCGTTTTTGCGGGAGGATCCCGCAACCGTTTCTTCTATTTTAATCGATTCGGGCAGGGATGTCAATACAAAACGGATCAGCCTGGCGGGAGCAGCGAAGGAGTGTCGGGCGGCAGGGACACGGCATCGGCGCCATGTTCAAACACACACCAGGCATCCAGTTTCCGGCCGGAAAGCATGCTTTTTTCAACAGGGATCACATACAGCTGGCAGGCGGTGGCAGCGCGGTCGCTCTGCGTGCCGTCGATCAGAATGGAAATCCCCAAAACATTGTTGATGCTTTCGGCGCGAAGAACGCGGGGGCACGCGGCGCTTTCTCCTTCGAACAGATAGACCAGCGCGAGCGAGCGGCGGGAGAAAAATGCGTCGTCATACTGCGCTGCGGCTTCCAAAAAGGACCGTGTATCGCCGCTCCCCTGCGAGGAAGCCAGAAGGCGGTCGTTTTTCTGCATAAAGCTCTGCAGCTCCGCGGTGCTTTCCAGGCGGAAAACCGGCAGATGCATTGCACTGCTGATCGCCATCGTGTCCATATTTTCGATTTGGTCGGCGAACGTTGCAAGGGCTGATTCCGTCCGGCCGGTCGGGATCAGCTGCCCTTGGGAGAAGCTCTGCGTGTCGGGCAGTGAAAAGTGGAACCAGAGGCGGCCGTCTTCGGATTCAAACCGGTAGTTACCCGCCTGAGAGAGATCAAAATCCGAACAGTCATAGGACATAACAAGTGATTCTCCGGCAGGCAGCAGGCGGGCGATAGCCTCGGTGAAACGCCCCGGATTGACGCAGCAGTTCACCGGCGCTCCGTTTTCATAGCGGTAAAGTCGCAGGTCAAGCCCGATTCCGAAATCCGTCGAGGAAGCGTTTGTCCAGCGGACCGTTAAAAGCGGCTTGCCGTTTTTGATCTCGGTGGCTTCCAGCGTGACGGAGATCCCCTCGACAGAGCTTCCGTTTTCGGTGAAAACAGGCTGTGTAAAACCGGAACAGACGGCAGGACTGCTTTTGGGATTTGTTAAAAAGCACACCGTGATCACGGCGCAGCACAGCAGCGAAGTCAGAAGGATCCAGAACGTTGGCTTCTTGTAGTTTACAACGCTTTTGATGCGTTCCTTGATATTTGTTTCTCCGAAAGCAAGCGGACAGGCGGCGATTCTTTTTTTATCCACGCCGCAGGCAAGCAGGGTGAGCGCATAGGTTTGCCGCTGTTTGCGGTCCATGGTGCGGATGACCCGTTCATCACAGGCGAGCTCAAGGTCGCGGCAAAACAGAAGATAAGCGAGCCATGTCAGCGGGTTGAACCAGTGGACCGCCAGCAGCAAAAAACCGAGAGGCTTGGTCCAGTGGTCTCCCCGGCGAATGTGAGCCCTTTCGTGTGCGATCACGCAATCGGCCTCCTGAGGGTCCATACCGAGCGGCAAATAGATGCGCGGGCGAAGAAACCCCAGAACAAACGGAGAGGACACGGCGGCGCACTCCAGAATATTTCCCTGTAGCCGTGTTGCTTCCGCAATTCGCCGGCGAACCGCAAAGTAGCTGACGATGCCGTATACCAGCAAAACAGAAAGCCCGCCAAGCCAGACCACGGATGCGGAAAAAACAGCGGTTTGAACGGGATTAGCGCCGGAATACGTCGCGGGCGAAAGCGTTTCCTGTATGACCGGATTCAGGGCGGAATCCACACGGGAAATACCGCTGTGGATTTCCGGTGCGGCGGAGTACAGGATCTGAGGATCGACCGTTTGCGCGCTGGGGATCAGACTGAGCGCGCTTTCCAAAGATATGGGACAAGCCAGGCGCAGAGCAACCAGCCCCCAAAGGACGCAGAAAGACCATTTCGGTACTTTATTGATCAGTAAAAAGCGCAGGAGGATCACGGCCAGGATCATCCAACAGGAAGAAACGCTTGAATTGAAGACCGTTAAAAAGGCATTTTCCATCGCTATTTTCCTCCGCTTCTGTCAATCAGCCGGTGCAGTTCTTCAATCTCCGCATCGGAAAGCTTTTGCCGCCGGGCAAATGATGCGACAAACGCGGGGAGAGAGCCTTCAAATGTTTTTTCCACCAGCTCGTCAAGCTCCGCTGCCTGCACGTCGTCTTTGGAAACAAGAGAGGTGACGGTGCCGTTCCCGTTTTTGACCACGCCGCGGTCTGAAAGTCGGCGGATCACCGTATAGGTCGTGGTGCGCGACCAGCCGAGCCGTTCTTTGCAGAGTGCGGCCAGCCTTGCGCTGCCAATGGGCTCATTTTCCCAAAGGATCAGGCAGAAACGGTATTCGCTTTCAAAGATTTTTGGTGTTGGCAAGTTTTGCGCCTCCTTTTGCAGTTGCTGTATAGTCTAATGCGTTAGACAATCGTCCAAGTGCAGTCTAACATATTAGACTGCACTTGTCAAGCGATTTAATGTGAAAACTGCGCGGCTCCCGGGTGCTTACTGTATGAAAACAGCGCTTCGGCACAAGATAAAATTGACAATCTGCGGCGGGTGATTTAGAATAAAAATAATTTGCGGGCGCAAAGAAGGACTGCAAAACGTACGGAATCAGAAAGGGTCTGATGGAATGGGAAAAATTCGATTTGTTTTTGCGCTGCTGGTCGGCAAGCTTGCCGAATGGGCGCTGCGCGTCTTGGCGGGCAGGGGCAGCAACACGCCCGGAGTGATTATGCTCAAGCTTTGTCCCGACGCGCTGGCCCGCTTTCAAATGCCGCCGACCGTCATCTGTGTAACCGGCACCAACGGAAAAACCAGCACCTCCAATCTTGTGACAAATATTCTGCGTTCTGCGGGGAAAACGGTCGTCAACAATTCAAAGGGCTCGAACATGGCGCCCGGCCTTGTGACGGCGCTGGCGGCGAGCTGTACGCTTGGCGGCCGGGTAAAAGCGGATGCCGCCGTGCTGGAGGTGGACGAACGCTCCTCTCAGTATATTTACCGCTATTTCACGCCGGATTATCTGCTCTGTACGAACCTGTTCCGCGATTCCATCAAACGCAACGGCCACAGCGAATTTATCTTTGATAAAATTAACGACTATCTTCCGGCCGAAACAACGCTGCTTCTCAACGGCAACGATATGATCTCCGGCCTGCTTGGCGAAGGCCGGAACAGGCGTGTTTTTTATTCGGTAGAACGCACCTCCCGCAGCACGGAGACCTGCCCGAATACGGTTTGCGATATCACGGCCTGCCCGCGCTGTCACCGCCGTCTGCAGTACCGCTTTTACCATTATCACCACATAGGCGCGGCGCATTGTCCGTTCTGCGGTTTTGAAATGCCGCAAAGCAGCTACTTTGCCTCCGACGTGGATTATGAGGCGGGTACGTTTTTGTTCCACGACGGCGGAGAGACCATACTTCTGCCGTTTGCGGCAGGCAATCTGTTCAATGTGTTCAACACAACGGCTGCGGCTGCGGTCTGCCGGATGGCGGGCGTTCCGCTGGAACAGGTGTCCCGCGGCGTGGAGGATCTTTCCGCCCGTACCGGCCGCTTTGAGGATACAAGGGCGGGAGAGCTTTCGATAGTAACAATGCTCTTCAAGAATCAGAACCCGATTTCCGGATCACAGAGCCTTGCTTATCTGGACCATATCCCGGGGCATAAAGACGTGGTGCTGATCGTGACAGATTCCAAGGATAAGGTCCACGGGCATGAGGATATTTCCTGGCTGTACGACACCGATTTTGCGTCGCTCGCTTCACCGGAGGTGGGCTCTGTTTTGATTGGCGGAACGCGGTGCAGCGATCTTGCGCTGCGGCTGGTTCTTGGAGGTGTGGACCGACAGAAGCTGCGGCTTTATCCGGATTACGAGGAGCTTGCACGAGAGCTGCCCGGAGCGGTATCTCCTCAGGGAACCACGGCGATCTTTTTTGAACTTTACGCGATGCCGATCGCAAACCGGCTGAAGAATATTCTGGTTTCTCGTTTTTCGGAAAAGGAGGGCGACGTGCAATGAGCAAGGTAGTGATCGAGGCGTTATATCCGGAATTCAGCAACTTGTACGGAGACCGCGGCAATCTGCTCTATCTGCGCAGAAAGCTGGAGCTGGCCGGCGCCGAGGTGGAGCTGCTGGAGACCTCTCTTTTTGAGACTCCGGCCTTTGCGGCCCGTGACGACGTTGGTTTTCTTTATCTCGGCCCCTGTACGGAGCGCCAGCAGGAACTGGAGCTGAAGGCGCTGCGCCCGTACCGCGAGGCGCTGCTGTCCCGTATGGACGGCGCTGCGGTTACGCTGGCCACCGGCAACGCGTTTGAACTGTTTGGGGAAAAGATCCTCCGTGCCGATCCGCAAAAATCCGAAATTAAGGCGCTGGGCTTTTGGAATACTTATGCCGAACGCTTTTCACGTCTGCGCTATAACGAGTTGTGTGTCGGAGAATGCGGCGATATCAGCGTGACCGGATTCAAAAACCAGCTCAGCCACAGCTACGGAGAAACACCCGCTCCGTTTTTGAAAATGCATACCGGAACAGGACTGAATCCGCAAAGCAGACTGGAGGGCGCCCGCGTCGGGAATTTTTATGCGACCTACCTGCTGGGGCCGCTGCTGGCGCTGAATCCTCCGTTTGCTTCGCGCCTGCTTGCCGAGATCTACCCCGGAGCGGAAAAAGTGGAGCTGCCGTTTGAACGGGAGGCGTATGAAAAGCGTCTCGCGGAGCTTTCCGACCCGGCTGTCAATCATCCCAAACATCATGCCTGAGCTGCAAAGGAAAATTCACAATTTTCTGGTTGTCATTTCCGGTCGTTTTATGGTATACTGATATAGTTCGCGTTGGCTGGTCCGTTCTGTCAGGAACCGGCGGCCGCTGTGCGGACGAAACCCGCCCGGAATGGAAAGGATGATTATCCATGCATCGTTGGAAGCAGAATGGGATTGTTTTGCTGCTGTCGGCAGTTTTTCTTTTTGCTGTTCCTGCGGCTTTTGCCGCAGAGGTCGGCTCTTCGTCGGTTGTCGGTTCTTCTGAAGCTGTTTCTGCAGCCCCGTCCGTAGAGGAAAGCTCCTCGGAAGCGTTCTCTTCCGAGACAGAGGCTTCTTCCCTGCAGGCTTCTTCCGAAACCTCTTCTGCGGAAAGTCAGGCGTCGTCCGAAGGGCCGGCCCCGTCCTCAGAGGAGCCGTTGGGGTTAAAAAGCTTTGCGATTTTTGACGGCACCGGAGGAGACGATCTTACGGCACATTTTTCGCTCAACGGCTACCATATTGCCGGGAATGTACCAAACAGCGTGGTTTCCGTTTCGGTTCAGGCGGTAGCCAACCGCGGTTCCTGTGTGGTGGATTATCATCGGCAGGGTCTGTCCGAGGGCGAAAATCCCGGTTATGCAACGGTTACCGTTTCCGACGGTATTCAAAATGTCTATTATTACATCAGCGTGACCAGAAAGGCGTCCGACGGAGCCTCTGTTCCTTCACTTCCCCCGGCGCAATCGGTAGTGGACTGGAACACCGACGGTGTTTCCGATGTTTCCACTCCATCTGAGCTGGATTCCTGGCAGGCAACGGAGACCTCTTCTGAAAAAGCTTCGTCTCAGGAAGAAGCATCAAGTCAGGCATCCAGCGCGGCGGTGGTTGAAGGCAGCGACAAAGGCGGCGGATGGATGCTGCCTACGGCGATCGCTTTGATTTTCTTGGGCGTTCTCGGTATCGTGTTTGTTGTGTGCGATATTCTTTATACCAAAGGAATTTTGAAAAAATGGATCGTTCCGCGCAAGGGAGAAAAAGACAGCGCAGCGCATACCGCACAAAATGTGGATTCGGAACAGGCTCCGCAGCCGCCGACACCGACGGATTCGGAGGATTGGGACGAATTTTTCCGCGACAAATAAAACAGATGGGTACCGGCGATAATAAAGTCGGAGCTTCATTTTGCGCATGCTGACCGGTCCGGGGAAAGGAATGTGACTGAAATGAAACGGTTTTTGGCGCTTTTGTCAATTTTGCTTTTTTGCTTTGCTGCAGCATCGTGCCGAGGCAGAGCGGGAACGGAATCAACGGCCTCGGATCCGTCTTGGAATCAAATATCTGAAAAAAAACAGCTGACCGTGGGCGTTTACTCCGACCGCGCGCCTCTGACTGCAGCGGCGGACACCGGTTTTGAGGGCTTTGACATTGACTTGCTGACGCAGCTTGCCGCCCGGCTGAATGTGAATGTCAGCTTTGTTGCGATCGACGGCAGAAGCGTAGAGGACGTGCTTGCTTCCGGAGAGGTGGACTGTGTTTGCTCCGGCTGTGTTTATACGGCCGAACGAAATGAAGCGCTGTCTCTTTCCGATGTATATATGACCTCTCGTCAGGTGTTTGCGGTTACGAACGGAAGCGAGGTGAAAGACCTTGCGGACCTTGCCGGGAAAACCCTGGGAATTGTTCCGGGAAGCGCGGCCGACCTTGCGCTGCAGAAGTCCGAAACCTTCCGTGCGGCACTGGCCGAAATTAAGACCTACGATACGGAAGACAAAGCAATGCAGGCGCTGTTGAGCGGCGAAATTGATTCGGCGGCCGTTAACGAAATGCTGGTTCGCCATCTTATTATTGCGGGCTCTGATTTGAGAACGCTGCTTAGCGACGGCAACACGCCGGATTCGCTTGGTTCGGAGGATTACGTTCTTGCGTTCCGCCGCGGCAGCGATGCCCTGCTGAAAAAGGTTCAGGAAGCGTTTGCCACAATGAAGAGAGACGGTGTGCTGGACGAGCTTTCGAAAAAATGGTTCAGCAATTATCTTTCCGCAGAGGAACAAAAGGCGGCGGACGAGGCGGCAAAGGCGGCTTCATCTGCCGCAGCGGAAGGCGAAGCTGCGCAGAGCGATGCATCTGCGGCGGAGGAGACCGGCGGCGTGGCAAATTGATCGAAACAAAATACTTGACATGAAACGGTTTCCGGGTTAAAATCTTTTCAGAAAACAAAGCAGAACGGCTTGTTCTCACCTTGCGGCGGCGTTCCGTCCGGGTCAATACGATGGTTTTATGGATTATCCGTAACATTGCATTGCGCGCGGGCAGAACAAATCGTTTTGCCTGCGTTTTATTTTACCCGTTTGTTTTAAATCGTGTTTGGAGGTGCTTAGCCATTAGCAGCAAGGAACTGCAGATCAATGAAGAAATTCGCGACAAAGAAGTCCGCGTGATCGGTGCGGATGGAACTCAAATGGGCGTAATGCCGCCGTCGCGGGCGCTGGAGATTGCCTATCAGGCTGACCTTGACCTTGTCAAGATCGCTCCTCAGGCGACGCCGCCAGTCTGCCGGGTGATGGATTACGGAAAGTATCGTTTTGAGCAGGCGAAAAAAGAAAAAGAAGCCAGAAAAAATCAGCATATTGTGGATATCAAAGAGGTTCGCCTTTCTTTGAATATTGACACAAACGATTTCAATACCAAACGCGCTCATGCCGTGCGCTTTTTGACCGGGGGAGACAAGGTAAAGGTTTCGATCCGTTTTCGCGGCAGAGAAATGGGGCATCCGGAGCTTGGGCTTGAAATTATGCGCCGCTTTGCGGACGCGTGTGCCGATACTGCAGTTGTTGAAAAGCCAGCCAAGCTGGAAGGCCGCAGTATGCTCATGTTCCTTGCACCCAAACCGAACAAGTAATCTAAAGTCAAAGGAGGAGCATTTACATGCCCAAAATCAAGACACATTCCGGCGCAAAAAAACGCTTTAACCTGACCAAAACCGGCAAGGTTATCCGTGCGCACGCGAATAAGAGCCATATCCTGACCAAGAAGAACACAAAGCGCAAAAGAGGTCTTCGCCAGACCACAGTTACCGATGTGACCAATGTCGCAAAGGTCAAAAAGATGATCCCGTACAAATAAGTGCGGACATCCTGTTTTTTGAAATCGATATAATCGGAGGTAAATAACATGGCTCGTATAAAGGGTGCGCTGATGACGCGCAAAAGAAGAAAGAAGACCCTGAAACTTGCAAAGGGCTATTGGGGCTCCAAGAGCAAGCATTTTAAGATGGCGAAAGAAGCCGTCATGAAATCCGGCAATTACGCTTATATTGGCCGCAAGCAGAGAAAGCGCGATTTTCGCCGCCTGTGGATTACCCGCATTTCCGCCGGCTGCCGTGCCAATGGCGTGAGCTATTCCGCGTTTATGAACGGTCTGAAGAAGGCCGGCGTGGAGCTGAACCGCAAAATGCTTTCCGAGCTGGCCATTGCCGATCCGGCCGGCTTTGCCACTTTGGTTGAGCAGTCCAAGGCTGCTCTTGCCAAATAATCATGTCTTTGCAGCGCTCGGGCGAAAACAGCCCGGGCGTGTTTTATTTTTGCAGCCAAAACGAACGGAGGGTGCTTTTGTGCAAAGAATTACTTCGCGGGAAAATCCGATGATCAAAACTGTTTCCGCGCTGATGCTCTCTTCCCGGGAGCGGCGGGAGCAACGGTTGTTTGTCGCGGAAGGCGAGCGCCTTTGCGGCGATGCGGCCAAAAGCGGAGCAGAGATTGTACGTGCTTTTTTTACAGATTCCGCTTTGAAAAAGTACCCGCAGACATGTGAACAGGTTCGGAATACAGCGCACAGCAGCCTGCTGATTTCAGAAGAGCTGGCACAGAGGATCGCGGATACCAAAACGCCGCAGGGAATTTTTTGCGTTTGTCGGATGCTTGACAAAACGGCGGATTTGGTTCATATTAATAAGAATAACCGTTTTGTTGTGCTGGAAAACCTGCAGGATCCTTCCAATATGGGCGCGGTCTTTCGCTCTGCAGAGGCTTTTGGGCTTAACGGAGTGATCCTGGCCGGCAATTGCTGTGACGTTTATGCGCCAAAGGCCGTTCGGGCGGGAATGGGGGCGGTATTTCGTTTGCCGCCGATCTTTGCGCAGTCCGGCGCGGAGGCAGCACGGCTGCTGAACCAAAACGGAATTCGAACGGCAGCGGCGGTTGTGGGGCGGACGGCCCTGCCGCCTGCCCATGCGCGGCTTGGAGCGGGCTCTGCCGTTTTTATCGGTAACGAAGGCAACGGCCTCAGTACAGAGTGTATTCACGCCTGCCAGACGCTGGTCACGATCCCCATGGCGGGGAGAGCGGAATCCCTCAATGCCGCGGTGGCTGCCGGAATCCTGATTTGGGAAATGGTTCGCGAATAATCACGGGGAAAGGAGAGTTGCCGTATGTCGGAGCTTAAATATGCGGTTTGGCTTCAGCAGGCTTTGGGAGAAGGCGGAGCCCTTCCGGCGCAGGTTTTGCGGCAGTTTTCCTCTTTTCGTGATTTTTATGAAGCAGGGCCGCAGGAGTGGAGGCTTTGCGGACTGTTTCATCTGAAGCAGCTCGATAAGCTGGAGCGGACAAGCCTGAAGAATGCAGAAAAAATTCTGTACCGCTGCGAAACCTTGGGACAGACTGTTCTTTCGTTGGAGGACCCGGTTTACCCGGAGCGTCTTCGGCAAATTCCGGATCCGCCGGCGGTGCTTTATCTGGCAGGAAACCTGCCGGACATTGACCGTCGGATTTGCGTTGCTGTGGTTGGCACACGGGACGCAACGCCGACCGGAATTCGGGTCGCCATGGAATTTTGCAGTCAGATGGCAAAGCAGGGCGTGGTGATTGTCAGCGGCGGTGCGCTCGGTATGGACACTGCCGCGCACAAAGGGGCGCTGATGGTTGGCGGCTGCACCGTCGCTGTGTTGGGCTGCGGCTTGAACACGCGTTATCTTGCGGAAAATCTTTCAATGCGGCAGCAAATTCAAATCGGCGGCGCGCTGGTAAGCGAGTATCCACCGGATTCCCCAGCGCTTGGCTTTCATTTTCCGCAGAGAAACAGAATTATTTCAGGCCTTTCGCTTGGCACACTTGTAGTGGAGGCCGGCGAGAAAAGTGGATCATTGATTACGGCCCGTCAGGCGCTGGAGCAGGGGCGGGATGTGTTTGCGGTACCAGGCAGCCTGTTAAGCTATCGTTCCGGCGGGTCAAACCGCCTTTTGCGCGACGGAGCAAAGCCGGTGCTGGAAATTGCCGATATTCTGGAGGAATACAGCGACTTTGCTCCCGGCCGGCTGCCGCAGGCGGCGCAGCAGATCAGCCTTTTTCAACCGCAGAATCCGGCGAAGCGGGGAGCCACCCGGAGAAAGCAGGCG
>JAHZES010000028.1:0-257 GCA_019421725.1 Clostridiales bacterium
GGTCATTCTTTCGCACGCTAAAACGCTCTGCTGATTTTCGGTCTTATCTGCTGCAAAACACCCTCGGAAACGAACTCGTTTGAATTCGTTTCCGAGGGTGTTGTTTTTAAGAATATCAAACCGCGGTTTTATTCCTGCAGCATAGGCCGCAGCGAGGCAGCCAAAAACAGCGATCCGCATACTACGACCGCGCCATCTTCACCGGCAAGCTTTTTAGCAAGCTTATAGGCCCATGTTTTTACATGATACTTAATTGT
>JAHZES010000028.1:267-4616 GCA_019421725.1 Clostridiales bacterium
GCGTTCCCTCCAAGCAGGCGGGCAGACTTTGCAAGCTCTTCTGCCGGCAGCGCACGCGGCGAATCCGGCGTCAGAGTGAGAATCTTCCAAAAATGCGGTACCAGCTCCGCAAGCGCATGGGTATAATCCTTGTCCTGCAGCATTCCCATCACGGCTACACAGCGTCTTCCTTTTAAAAATTTTTCGACTGCATCCGCCAGTGCGCGTGCTCCGCTCGGATTATGCGCCCCATCCAGCAGCAAAACCGGACACTCCCCGAGAAGCTCCAGCCGCGCAGGAAAATGCACCGCGGCAATTCCCTGCCGAAGCTGTTCATCACTGATGCGCACTCCGGCGTTTCTCGCAGCAAACAGCGCAGTAACAGCCGTTGCACAGTTGATCAGCTGATGGCGGCCGATCAACGGAATTTTCAGCCGCAAACCGCAAAGAAGGGCGTCGCTCCCCGAAAGGTCCTCTGAAAAAACCCGAAAACGGTCCGGTTCGGGACAACGCAAAGAAATCTGTTTTTTTTGTGCCTCCGCACGAATTACCCTCTCCGCTTCTATTGACTGCGGAGAAAATGCCGCGATCCCCCCCTCCTTGAAAATTCCGCACTTTTCCCGTGCAATTTTCTCCAGAGTATCTCCAAGAATCGCTGTATGATCGTAATCGATCGTGCAAATGACGGAGACCACGGACCTGTCGATCACGTTTGTCGGATCCAGCCTGCCGCCAAGCCCGACCTCCAACACAACATAATCGCATTTTTTCTGCGCATACCAACAAAAAGCAATCGCTGTTACAACTTCAAACTCGAGCGGCGGGTCGTTTTCTGCGCAGAGAATTTCCGCTGCTGATTTCACTTGTTCTGCTGTCGATGCCAGTTCCTGCGCAGAAATCATTTCTCCGTCGATCTGCATCCGCTCACGAAAATCAATGACAAACGGAGAAATATACAGTCCGGTACGGTAACCGGCGCTTTGCAGACAGGAAGCCAGCATTGCACAGGTGGAGCCCTTACCGTTTGTCCCTGCTACATGAAAGCACCTCAGCTGTTTCTGCGGATCGCCCAGCAGTTCCATTAATCTCCGCATTCTCGCCAAACCCGGACGCGCGGAAAAACGGCTTCTGGAATGTATCCAGGCAAGAGCTTCCCCTTCATTCATAACGACAACTCCCTTTCCAAAGCTTCAAAAGCGCCACCGCCTGCGGTCTGTCTGTTCCGTTTAAGATTCCATCGCTTTATTTTATGCCTCTTATCCTTGCCCTGCGTTTACGGAAACCTTGATCGGCGACGACCATGCCATGCGATTTTCGTTGTCCCGCAGCTCAAACCGCACAAAGTGATCGTTCGGCTTCAGGCGATATTTCGCTTCTACGCATCCGTGTCCTCTTGTCACACGGTCTGCTGCATAAACCGTATCTGAAAAGAAAACCACCTCTTCCACCGGGCTGCAGCGAACCGTCAGACTGCCTTCAGAAATATTCCAGGAAAACAGGGGGCCCTGCGTCGCATAAAAATCACCGTTTTGCAGCGCTTCCAGCACATTTTCGCGCGTGAGACTCTCCGCACGGAGCATGATAAACGAACGCGTTTGGTCGCCGTTATAAAAATGAGCGTCATCGGCGGCCGAACAGGGCATCAGCTTACCTAATACAGCCAGATCATCAATAAATACACCGGAATACGGCCGAGCGTTCCACGGGGTTCCTGAAACGGTATTGTAAATTTCCGCAGCAATAAACCCCTGGATTGGCAATACCTGTTCAGCGCGATTCAATGACCACGCCGGGTGCGCCAAAACAGGCTTTCCGCCGCAGGCGCGTACAGCATCCACGATCTCCTGCACCGTCAGACGGCTGCGATCCAACACAGGCATCTGCTGCATTCCGATGGCGACAACATGAAAAATGCCTTCCTGCACATTGGTTCCCACATCAAATTCGCAGCCCGACAGCTGCAGAAATCCTTCGTCTTCCACCGTTTCGGAATAAACCCAGTGGTCGGTCAACGCCAAAAAGTCATAACCGGCGTCTCGGTAAAGAGCGATGGTCTCCTGCGGCGTTTTTGCACCGTCGCTGCGCGTAGTGTGAGTGTGAAGATTTCCCTTGAACCACTTTTGTCCGTTTGCATCCGTATACATTTTCTGCACGCTTCCTTTTCGCGGCTTTCGCACGGCAGCGAAAGCGAAATTGAAAACAAGCAGGGGGCTCTCTTTGCTTCGCCGCATTTTTGTGCCGCATATCACGCACGGCATAAGCCTGCGGAGAACCGTTGCCAGCCCCCTGCCTTATTTATTTAATTGCTCAGTGACTGAAGACTTTCCTGAATCAACCGAATTCTGCCGCGAAGCGTTTCCGCATTCTGGCGGGCACCTTCCACGACCTTAGCAGGAGCTTTATCCACAAACCCCGGGTTGTTCAGTTTTGCTTCCGTCTGTGCCAACTGCTTTTGCGCCGATTCCAGCTCCTTGTTCAGGCGAGCTGTTTCAGCAGCCTTATCCACCAGTTCATCCATTGGTATATAAATTTTTGCACAGTCAGTCACCATCGTCACCGCACCGGGCAGGTCAAACGATTCACCGATCGCAATACCGCTGGCATACGCCAATCGCATCATCAAAGGCACACAGCGTTCAAACATGGCTATTTCCTTTGTGGCAATGCTGACATGCGCCTTTTTGCTTGGCGGCACATTCATTTCGCTGCGACGGTTACGGATTGCACGGATCGCGGTCATCACATGCGCCATTGCTTCCTCTTCCGCAGCGTAATGATTTGCCTCGCACGGCTGCGGCCACTGCGACACCATGATGGATTCTCCTTCGTGCGGCAGCGACTGCCAGATCTCCTCTGTAATAAACGGCATAAACGGATGCAGCAGCTGCAATGTGGTGGTCATAACATAAACCAGCACACGGCGAGTGTTCTGCGCAACTGATTCATCGTCAGACTGCATCAGAATTTTCGCAAACTCAATATACCAGTCACAAAATTCATCCCAAATGAAATCATAGAGCTTCTGCACAGCCACGCCCAATTCAAAATGCTCCAGATTGTCGGTTACTTCTCCGATGACGCGGTTCAACCGGCTCACGATCCAACGGTCTGCGGTGGAAAGCTGCTCCGGTAGCCCGGTCGGTATCTCCTTGCCTTCAATATTCATCAGGATGAAGCGAGCAGCATTCCAGATTTTATTGGCAAAGTTGCGGCTTGCGGCAACTTTTTCGTCGGAAAAGCGCATGTCATTTCCCGGGCTGTTGCCTGTGGCCAGCGTAAAACGCAGCGCATCAGCGCCGTACCGGTCGATAATTTCCAGAGGATCGATGCCGTTTCCAAGCGATTTAGACATTTTCCTTCCCTGCGCATCACGCACAAGGCCGTGGAAAAAGACTGTCTTAAACGGCGGCAGCTGCATATGCTCCAGTCCGGAAAAAATCATACGGGCCACCCAGAAGAAAATGATATCATACCCCGTAACAAGGGTATCGGTCGGATAAAAATATTCCAGCTCTGGCGTTTTATCCGGCCAGCCGAGCGTTGAGAAAGGCCACAACGCCGAAGAAAACCAGGTGTCCAGCGTATCCTCGTCCTGGTGAAGATGCGTTCCACCGCATTTGGGGCAAACGGACGGATCTTCACGGGAAACGATCATTTCCCCGCAATCAGCGCAGTACCACGCGGGAATACGGTGCCCCCACCACAGCTGACGGGAAATGCACCAGTCCTTTATGTTTTCCATCCAGTTGTAATACACTTTTTCCATACGCTCGGGGATAAAGTGAATCTCGCCGTCGCGCACCGCCTTGATCGCCGGTTCGGCAAGCGGCGCCATCTTTACAAACCACTGGCGTGAAACACGCGGTTCAACCGTTTCGTGGCAGCGATAGCAGGTACCGACGTTATGCTTGATCGGCTCCACACGAACCAGATAACCGCCTTCGTTCAGGTCCTCTACGATCTGTTTACGCGCCGTATAACGATCCATACCCTGATATTTTCCGCCGTTTTCATTGATCGTAGCATCCTCGTTGAGAACGTTAATGACCTCAAGTTCATGGCGCAGACCCACTTCAAAATCGTTTGGATCATGTGCCGGCGTAATTTTAACAACACCGGTTCCAAAATCCATTTCGACGTAGGAATCGGCAATCACCGGGATCTCGCGGCCAACCAGCGGCAATGTAACGGTTTTGCCGATATATTTTTTGTAACGCTCGTCATCCGGATGAACGGCGACAGCGGTATCGCCCAACAGCGTTTCCGGACGGGTGGTTGCAAGCTCCAGATAGCCGCTGCCATCGGTAAGCGGATAGCGCAGATGCCAGAAAGAACCATCCTGTTCCGTAACCTCTACTTCGGCGTCGGAA
>JAHZES010000028.1:4660-8272 GCA_019421725.1 Clostridiales bacterium
GCTCTCCGCGGTAGATCAACCCTTTTTCATAAAGGCGGCAGAACACTTCACGAACAGCCTTGCTGCAGCCTTCGTCGAGCGTAAAACGCTCGCGCTCCCAATCACAGGAAGAACCGAGTTTTTTCAGCTGCTCAATGATGCGCCCGCCAAACTTTTCTTTCCACGCCCATGCGCGCTCCAAAAACGCATCACGGCCAATTTCTTCTTTTGTCAGACCTTCTTTGCGCATGGCCTCCACGATTTTTGCTTCGGTGGCAATAGAAGCATGGTCTGTACCGGGCAGCCAGAGTGCGCTGTATCCCTGCATCCGTTTAAAACGGATCAGGATATCCTGCAGCGTTTCGTCCAACGCATGTCCCATATGCAGCTGACCGGTGATATTCGGCGGCGGGATAACGATTGTATACGGCTTTTTTGATTGGTCCACTTCCGCATGAAAATACCCGCCGAAAATCCAGGATTCATAGATCCGGTCTTCTACCTCGCGGGGTTCATACGTTTTCGCGAGCTCTTTGCTCATTGTGTTTGTTCCTCCTCAAGGGCGCCGGCAACCCAACGCCCGATTTTGCATGGCAGATTTTTGATAAAAAACAAAACCTTTGCCTCCTGAAAGAGACAAAGGTTTGAATCAACACTCTGCGGTACCACTCTTATTACCGCCGGATCAGAACCGGACGGTCACTCTCTGCGCAAAACTGCGCAGCTACCCGCTAACGGGGGCAAACCGTTCACGCTTACACAGACAAAACGCCCTTCAGCAGAAAGCTCCGGGATGACTGGCACGCCGCGCCGAACATCTGCTCACACCAACCGCAGACTCTCTGAATCCGGCAAAAACGCGATTTCCCATCAACGCCTATTCTCACGTTTAATTTTTTTTATCATAATACATAGATGAAAAAAAGTCAAGCATTGAGGCAAATTCTTCAAAAATCCGTGCAAAGCTACAGCAAACAGAATGATTTGAATAAATATATCTTGGCGTTTCCCCGAAAGAATGGTATACTTTAAATAGATAGGGCAAAGCATGATAGCTGCTGTTGTTTGCAGCCGAACAGAAAGGAATGGTTATCAGAATGGCAACAGACAAACGCCTTGCGGTTTTGATCGATGCGGACAATGTATCCGACAAATACGTTTCCAATATTCTGGACGAGGTTTCGGCCGACGGCGTTGCAACATATAAGCGAATTTACGGCGATTGGACGAAACCGGCGCTTGCCTCGTGGAAAAACGTTCTGCTGAATAATTCGATCATCCCGGTGCAGCAATACAGTTATACCACCGGAAAAAACGCAACCGACTCTGCCATGATCATTGACGCAATGGATATTCTCTATTCCGGCAATGTAGACGGCTTCTGCATTGTTTCCAGCGACAGCGATTTTACGCGTTTGGCTGCACGGTTAAGGGAATCCGGCATGTATGTGATCGGGATGGGAGAAAAAAAGACGCCCCCTCCCTTCATTTCGGCTTGCAATAAGTTCAAGTTTCTGGAGGTTCTTGCAGTTCCGCAAAGCACGGAATTAGCCCCCGTAAAGGATGTATCGATTCAAAATAACCTGGAGACCCTGAAGCGTTCCATTCTAACGCTGACTGAGGAATTCTCCGACGAAGACGGCTGGGCGTTCCTTGGAGATATCGGCAACCAATTACAGCGCCGCAATCCGGATTTTGATGTCCGCAACTATGGATTTACTAAATTCAAACCCCTGATAGAGCATTTGAACATTGTCGATGTTCGTACCGAACAGCTTCCCGGGCAAAAATCCACACTCGTTTACATCCGTAAAAAAGCAACTGCCCCAAAAATCTCAGATGTCCCCCGGCCGAAACGATAAGGTATAAAAACGATTTTTCCTCACACACTATTTTCATACAGGACAAAGGTGGAGGAATTATTATGAATCAGTCAATTGGATTTCCCGATCTTCCGATGGGATTCAGCATGGCGCTGGCACAAAACCCGCAGGCACTTACGCGTTTTTCCGAAATGACGGAAAAACAGCGTACCGCCGTCATTGATCACACGCATGCAATCGGTTCCAAACGTGAGATGCGTGCCTTTGTTGCCGGTCTTGCAGAAGGTTCTTCAGAATTTTTAAACTAAGCCCAAAATGAAGCCAATAAAAAAAGCAGACGCCTTCCCGCTAATCGGAAGCCACGCCTGCTTTTTTGCGGTTTACCCACTGAAAGATACAGAATCAAGCCTTCCTTTTCGGGAAGGAGTTTTTTTGCTTGGAGCTTTCCGGTTTTTTCTTCTTGAAATAAAACAGTTCCATAAAGGAGAAGCGCCGAAAACCAAGAATGAACGCACCCCAGGTAACAAGCGGGACCAAAAGCCAGTAAGCGCCAGTCAGCAAAATATTCCAAACAGAGATGCTTGCCAGCGCGGCATTCGGGTCCATCAATGCATTAATGTATCCGATCGCATACATATTGATAATACGGTAAAGCCATGCCCAATCCGCTGAGGTAAAATGGCAGACAGCCAGTATCAGTGTAAGCAGCAATCCAGGAATCATCGCCAAGCTTCCTGCCTTCAGGCCCTTGGTACTGTCGTAAACCGTGAACCCAACCTTGACGCGATTCATTTCAGAATAACCGTCGCGCCAAGCGGCGCTGTAAATTACGCCGAACAACAGCAGAAAATCAATGGTCTGCAGTAAAATTGTCGACCACAGAGTACCGAATGCATTGATAAAAATAAAATTTACCATAATCCCGATTACCGCCGCAATAAGAGCGGACGTAAAAATCTTGAGCGCAAGCTGAAACGGGGAAACTTTTTTCATGTTGTCACTTCCTAAATGAAATCCTGATTTAAGCCTATTATAAATGTTATTTAGACCGGAATAAAGCATGAAATTGTGAATTTTTCTGGATAAAACGAATTTAATCCTCCCAAACTCGTTTTTGACGGGATAAGGTAGCTTTTTTACGCCGCGCCGTCTCTTCCTTGTCGATCTCAATGACGCCGTCATCCGTAATCCGAAGAATATCTCCTTCTACGGCGCTGGCAGGAGCCTCGGCTTTTTCGATTGCAAAAAATTTTTTTTCGTCGTCCTCGCAAATCACGTAATTACCCTCAAAACGGTCTACCGCTAAAAGCTTCATAATAAGTTCTCCTTTCAATACCGGAAAAGCGATCAAGCCTCCGGCAACAAACATTATTTTAATTACGATATTCCTGAAAATTTCATTTCACAGGAAATACCGTCCGTTGCAAAAAGCAAATCTCCATCCAAATCGGTGCGGTAGGCTCTCAGCCCCATCTGATCTAATGTCAGCAGAGTTTCTTCCGCTAACGGTGTAACCTCGCCGCAGGAGACCGCCGCAAATTGCGGAGCAACTGCACGCAGGAACTCCGGCGAAGTGGATGTCTTGCTTCCGTGATGTCCCAATTTAATAAAAGTTGATTGTAAGGGGTACCCACCCGACAATAACGCCTGCTCAACTTCCGCTTCACCGTCTCCCATAAAAAGCATGGAAACCTTCCCATAAACTACTCTGATAATAAGTGAAGCTTCGTTTTCGTTATCACTTAAAACACCGGCCAGCAGAATTTCAATTTGCGCCCTGTCTCCGAACGAAAACCTTTCACCCGCCTTT
>JAHZES010000028.1:8282-8918 GCA_019421725.1 Clostridiales bacterium
CACGGGAATTTTAAAAGCGTTAAACATTGCATTCATTTCTCGATAGCTTTGATAATTCTGTAAAGAACAAAGCGGAGAGATCAATATCTGTTTTGCGGAAACCTGATCTAACAAATCCGGAAAACCTCCGATATGATCCGAATGCGGATGCGTCGCGACCACATAATCCAGGCTTTCAATCCCCAAACGACGTATCGTTTGAGCAAGGCGCACTCCCTGATCTGCTGTTGCAGAATCGATCAGCATTGCATGAGATCCGTTCTGTAAAAGAATACAGTCCGCACTCCCGACCGAAAAAACACGCACGCAAAACGGATATTCCGTTTGCGGTTCTTCTGCCAGGCCGCAGAACGAAAAGACCGTTGGCCATTTTCCTGCTGCAGAGACGTAAAGGGAAAACACGGAATACGCCATAAAAAAAGTTATGAGCAAATATCGCTTTATCTTTTTCCTTTTCGGTTTCCGGCTTTTTTCCACTGTACCGCACCCTTTCGGTTCTGCTGCTTACTGCTATGAGCCGGTTCACGGCTTTCCGCAACCAGACAAATGCGTCCGTTTCCAATCAGATCGGCCCGCCCGGCTTTACGCAGCGCTTCCCGCACAAGCTCCCGATTCTGCGGCAAAAAGTATTGCAGC
>JAHZES010000028.1:8971-13517 GCA_019421725.1 Clostridiales bacterium
TTCTCATGCGGTGACTTCGGCACAAAAACAGGCTGCAAGGTGTAAGGGTTTAATTCCGTATAAAACATACAGGTTGAAATTGTGCCCGGCGTTGGGTAGAAATCCTGAACCTGTTCGGGATGAATGCCTTCCTTTTTCAAGAACAGCGCTAACTCTACTGCATCGCGCAATGTACTGCCCGGATGAGAAGACATCAGATAAGGAACAAGAAACTGCTTTTTTCCACAACGTTCCGTTTCCCGATAAAACTTTTTTGCAAAACGCAGGTATGCCTCAATATGCGGCTTTCCCATGCAGTCCAACACGGCGGCAGAACAATGCTCCGGAGCCACCTTTAACTGTCCGCTGACATGATATTGCACCAGTTCGCGGAAAAAGCTGTCGTCCTTGTCTTCTAACAGGTAATCAAAGCGAATGCCTGAACGAATAAAAACCCGTTTCACGCCCGGAATAGCTCGCATATTGCGGAGAATATCCAAATACTCCGTATGATCCGCATGAAGCTGCGGACACGGTGTTGGCGCCAAGCATTTTTTCCCTTTGCAAAGCCCAAAAGTTTTTTGCTTTTCACACGACGGCCCGCGAAAATTTGCAGTTGGCCCGCCGACATCGTGAATATATCCCTTAAACCTGGGATTTTGAGTCAGCAATTTTGCTTCCCGCAAAACGGAAGCCTCGCTGCGCGTTGTGACCATTCGTCCCTGATGAAAAGCGATGGAGCAAAAATTACAGGCGCCGAAGCAGCCGCGGTTATGCGTAATAGAAAATTCAACCTCTTCAATTGCCGGAACTCCCCCATCCTTTTCGTATACCGGATGGTAGGTCCGTTCGTACGGGAGCTCGTAAACAACGTCCAATTCTTCCTGCGTCAATGGCAAAGCAGGCGGATTCTGTACCATGATCAGATTGCCGTGGCGCTGGATCACCCTTTTTCCAATGACAGCATCCTGCTCGTCCTGCTGCTTTCGGCAGGAAATTGCATAAGCCTTTTTGGATTCACGTACCTGCTCATAGGATGGGCATTCCACCGCAGTTCCCGGCTGATAATCGCGCGTAGAAACGGCATAGCAAGTTCCTCTGATATCCGTCAATTCGGAAATCGGTTCGCCCTTTTGCAAACGGAGAGCGATTTCAACCGTCTGCCTTTCGCCCATACCAAAGGAAAGCAGATCTGCCCCGGATTCAATCAAAACAGAAGGGCGTATTGCGTCGTCCCAATAGTCATAATGTGCAAAACGGCGAAGAGAGGCTTCCAATCCACCGATAATCAACGGAACCTGCGGAAAAAGCCGCCGGATTATTTTGGAATAAACGATTACAGCTCGATCCGGACGTTTCCCCATTTTTTTACCCGGAGAATAGGCATCTTCACTGCGGCGCCGCTTTGCTACCGTATAATGCGCCACCATGGAATCCAAATTCCCCGAATTGACCATAAATCCGAGCTTCGGCGTGCCGAAAGCCTGCGTGTTCCAGCACACGGGAAATGATTGCCGTGCCGAACGTGGGATGATCTACATAAGCATCCCCTGTTACAAGAATAAAATCAGGGGCGTCCCATCCGCGTTCCGCGATTTCCTTTCTGGTGATTGGTAAAAATGACATTAATCCTGTTCCCCGATCTCCTCATCAGAGGGTATTGAATTCTGCGCGTTTTTTCGCGCCATCCACTGAGCATATGACATGAGCAGCTGGCGTGGCTTTGAACCCTCATACGGCCCGACAATACCATGCTGCTCCATCTGATCGATCAACCGGCCTGCCCGCGCATATCCCAGATGCAGCCGCCGCTGCAGCAGTGACGTTGACGCCTGCCCTGCCTCAGAAATACATTTAACCGCTTCGTCAAACATCGGGTCGTCGGCCGGCTCCTGCCCTTTGCTTTCTGAGCCGTCTGCAGATTTATCGGCCACCGCACGACGTTCAATCTCTTCCGCCACTTTTTCATCGTACTCGCAGCTGCCGGAATTTTTGATGTACTCAACAATCCGTTCAATTTCCTCGTCGCTGACAAAACAGCCTTGTACGCGCGTCGGTTTTGACGCGCCAACCGGAGCAAAAAGCATATCGCCACGGCCAAGCATCTTCTCCGCTCCGCCCGAATCCAGGATCGTTCGGGAATCCACCTGCGAAGAAACCGCAAACGCGACTCTGCTGGGAATATTGGCCTTGATCACACCGGTGATAACGTCAACAGACGGGCGCTGCGTTGCAATGACCAGATGCATTCCGGCCGCCCGCGCCATCTGAGCCAAACGGCAAATCGCATCCTCCACTTCGTTCGGCGCTGCCATCATCAAATCAGCCAATTCGTCCACAATACCCACGCACTGCGGCAATCGTGAAATTTCACACTCCGGCTGCAGGGCCTTCCGCTCATCCACAAGGCGATTATACGACGGAAGATCACGTACGCCGGACGCCGCAAATTTTTTGTAACGATCCAGCATCTCTCCCACTGCCCAATTAAGCGCACCGGCTGCCTTGCGCGGGTCGGTTACAACCGGCACCAACAGGTGGGGAATTCCATTGTACACACCCAGCTCAACTACCTTGGGATCAACCATCAAAAAACGTACTTCATCCGGCTTTGCCTTATAAAGCAGACTGGTGATCATGGTGTTGATACAAACCGATTTACCGGAACCCGTCGCACCTGCAATCAACAAGTGCGGCATTTTTGCAAGATCCGCCAATGTAATATTTCCGCCAATGTCCTTCCCCAGTGCAACGGTCAAACGGCTTTTGGCCTGTTGAAAAGCAGGGGAATCAATTAATCCGCGCAGATGAACGGTGCTGATCTGTTTGTTCGGCACTTCAATACCGATCGCCGCTTTATTGGGGATCGGCGCTTCGATCCGAACGCCGGCCGAAGCAAGGTTCAGCGCAATATCATCAGAAAGGTTTGTAATTCGGCTAATTTTAACCCCCGGCGCCGGCTGCAGCTCATAACGAGTAACCGCCGGACCCCGGCAGATATTCAAAATATGCGCCTCAACGCCAAAGCTTTTTAACGTATTGATTAACAGTTCGCCATTTGCCTGCAGCTGAGCAAGCGAATCTGCACGCGCTGTCTGCACGCTATCTTCTTCCAACAGCGAAACAGGCGGAAACCGATAACCGCCCGGCAGCTCTGCAGGCGACGGGATCGAGATCGGTTCAGCCTTTTTCAATTCCTTTGCGGCGGCAAGGGGCTTTTGCGGCGGCTGCGCAACCGAAGCCGATTCTTTGACCGGAACATCTTCTTTAAGTACCGTCTCTGCCGCATCAGGCAATAGGGAAATGGCATCGTCGCTCGCAGTTTGCCGATTTTGCTCTTTTTCAGCGGTTTGTTCCTCAAGCGTTTCCGCCGTTTCATAAAAACTCCACTTGGTCTCTTCCGCCGTTTTTTCCATGCCCGTATTCTCTTCTGCGGTTGCCTCGTCTTCTCCTGAAAGCATCCTTTTTAGCCGATGAAATTTCGCGTTATTCTCCAAATCCACTTTCAACGGCTCGCCGCTTCGTTTTCTGCCATTTGTCGGTTCCTCGCCATCCAGTGGGATATCGATGTTGGAGCTGCGGCGCAGCGGCTCTGCCGCGCGCTGCTCACGATATTCCGCAGCAGATTTTGCCACTGCTTCTGCAGGCTTTGAAATAGCGCGGAAAAGCTGCATCAGCCCCGTCCCCGTCAGCAACATGATAAATGTAAAAACCAACAGGAGCACTACAATCTTTGCTCCCAACAAACCGAATGCGGCTATCATAGGTACGCCAAACAACCCGCTGATCAGCCCCGAGCCTCGCGATTCCGCTCCTTCAAAATATAACCGTCCTAATTCATCCCAAAAACCAACCGACTCACCGGTCGACTTGAAAACATAAAACGAAGTAGTCACCAGACAAATCAACACTGCACTGATCCAGATTTTCGAGGCGATGCTGCTCAGAGATTTTTCAAGCGACATTGTAATGGCAACGTATGCCAGCAAAATCGGCCAAAGTATAGAGCTATGCCCAAAGAGTCCAAGAACCGCGTCGTGAAGAAACTTCCACACACTTTCCCCGCGAATCAAAATTAAAAAAATCAGAAAAATCGCAATCACGAAAAGCAGAAGCGCAATTTGCTGTCTTTTTGCCGGGGAAACCGCCTGCTTCTTTTTAGTTGATGCATGCCTGACATTGCCCGTGCTTTTTTTGGCCGGAGGTCTCTTTTTTTTCTGAGTGGCCTGCGCTCTTGTCTGCGCTGCCTTGCTGCTATGCTTCGCCGCCAATTGTGCTCCTCCCTTCCCCGAATGATTGCCTTGTTTTAAAGTGCGCTTCCGCTAAAGATATTGATTCCTTTTGACGCTTCAATGAAGCCGATAATAACACATGCAGCGCCAAGTACCATGCAATAGATCGCAAAAACGTTCAACCGGTCTTTTTTCAGTATCAGCTTCAGCAGTTTAATTGCAAAAAATCCCACAACCGCAGAAACAACAATTCCGATGAGCAGCGGCAAAATCTCTACCGACGCTTTTTCAGCAACCGCATCTTTTACCTGCAGAAGACTTGCGCCCAAAATTGC
>JAHZES010000028.1:13527-14323 GCA_019421725.1 Clostridiales bacterium
GCCGGAATTCCTAAAATAAACGAATAGTCCAGGGTTGTTTGCTTATCCAGTCCGCAGAACAATCCGGCTGCCAGAGTTGAGCCAGAGCGTGACACCCCCGGCAGAGTTGCGACCCCTTGAAAAGCACCGATGACCAAAGCGTTTCCTACTGTCAGGTCTTCTTTATTTTGATAGCGGGCACCGGACGCATGCTTGGAAGAAACGTGTGCAATCATCAGCAGCACACCGGTAAAGAGAAAGCAAAAGCCCTCTACCAGAATCGAAGAATCTTCATAAAAGCTTTCCATAAAGTCCTTCAGGTTTCCGTCTGTGCCGGGCAGCGGCAGGAAAAACAACAGCAACGGCAGCAGCCCGATAATCAGCATCATTACCATGCGGCGGTCATGCGACATCTTTGACCAACGGAATTTTCCTGTAAACAGGTCTCCGATCATATGGAAAAACTCGCAGATCAGGCGACCGATCAGACTGCGAAATGTAAAAAAGACGGCCGCTAACGTTCCGACGTGAAGCATAAGATCGAATAAGATTCCTGCCTCCGTATTGACACCGAGTATATGCTGTGCAACAGAGAGATGTCCGCTGCTGGAAACCGGCAAAAACTCGGTTGCCCCCTGTACAATTCCAAGAATAATCGCCTTGAAGATATCCATGAAGAAGCCTCCTGTAAGTATTCAGATAAAGAATATGTACGCCCAAGCCGGGCGGAATAACAACTATTTTGGTTTAGCTTTTTTCCCCGATTTTGCAGCGGTCCGTTTTGGCTTTTCTGCTTCAATCATTTGATAAAGCGCTC
>JAHZES010000028.1:14333-15188 GCA_019421725.1 Clostridiales bacterium
GACAAAACTCCTTGTAATCCCGGAAGACGCCTCTTTGATAAAGCGCTCCTGTTGCATCCGAAAGGGATCCGAGATCATCAATCAACCCTTCGCTGACAGCGGACTCTCCGTCCAAAACCGTGCCGATATCGGTCACCAATTCCCCGGTATTCATACACAACGTACGAAAGTGCTGCGGTGAGATTCTGGAATTGGCTGTAACAAATCGCGTAATGCGTTCCTGCATTTTTTCAAAGTAGTACAGCGTCTGCGGAACTCCTATCATCAATCCCGTCATGCGCACCGGATGCAGCGTCATGGAAGCGCTCGGCGCAATAAAAGAACGCTTGGCTGCAACAGCAAGCGGCACCCCAATAGAATGACCGCCGCCCAAAACCAGCGAAACAGTCGGTTTTTTCATTCCGGCAATCAATTCTGCCAAAGCCAGCCCCGCTTCCACATCACCACCGACTGTGTTGAGCAGAACTAACAGTCCTTCAATCTCCGGTGTTTGTTCCACTGCAAACAACTGAGGGATTACGTGCTCATATTTTGTCGTTTTGTTTTGCGGCCCCAGCGCATAGTGTCCTTCAATCTGACCGATAATGGTCAAGCAATGAATTACATGCTTTCCTTTCGTAGTTATTGAGCCACTTTCATAAATCTGTTCGCTTTGTCTCTCCGGCGGAAGAACATCACTTTTATCTTTGTCTTTATCTTCCTCCGGAAACTGACCTTTACAGTTGCTCATTGTCACACCTCATTTCTCAGCAATTTTTGTCTGCCGCTTTAGTGTGCCGCCGAGCCGGACAATCATTCTTCCCGAACAGGAATTATTTTTATTATATCATAGCGACCTTAAAAATGCTATCCCTT
>JAHZES010000029.1 GCA_019421725.1 Clostridiales bacterium
TCGCTCCTGCGGTTGTTTTTCTTGTTGCGGGCACTCGAGCTGTATGTCCCGCGACGCATTTCGAGATAAAGTTCGCCGCTCCACACCGGCAAACGCGGGTCGTGCTCCGCAGCCGCAACCGCACGGTTTAAAAACTCCGTCGCCGTTCCGATCCTTGCATTCGGGCATTCGCCGAAGCCGTTTTCCATCCTGCGCCGCAGCTCAAGCATCTCCATGGTCGGGCCGCCGCCGCCGTCTCCAAAGCCGAAGGTATTTATCACCTGATCGGAAAATTCCTTCTGCTGAAAGCGGTCCCATGTACCGGCTATCATATCCGGATCGTTGTTGGAAACATAGGTTGTAAAATTCGTTGGTTTTTCGCCGCGCTTTTTGGGCTGTGCGGTAAGAAAATAACTGAAAATTTCGGTGCCGTCAATACCGCGCCAATTGAACATGTCATACGGCATCTGATTTGTTTCGTTCCAGCTGATTTTAGAGGTAACAAAACGGTCGACACCGCTTTTTTTCAGAATCTGGGGCAATGCGGCGGAATAGCCGAATACATCCGGCAGCCAGAGCACACGGCTCTCCACCCCGAACTCCTTTTTAAAAAACCGCTTGCCAAACAACACCTGCCGCACAAGACTCTCTCCGGAAGGCAGGTTACAGTCAGCCTCTACCCACATGGCGCCCTCCACTTCCCACCGACCGGCGGCGACCATTTTTTTGATCTCTTCATAGGTTTCGGGGCTTTCCTGTTTCAGATAGTCATAAAGCTGCGCCTGTGATGACATAAATTTGTACTCTGGGTATTTTTTCATCAAATTCAGCACGGTGGAAAACGACCGCTGCGTTTTTTCGCGCGTTTGTGCCAAGGTCCAAAGCCATGCCACATCAATATGGGTATGTCCGATACAAATAACGGTCTCGGGCTGGTCTGCACAATACTTTTCGTAAAGCTCTGTTTTCAAAAAATCGCTCGCCGCACGGATCGATGCATTGAACGCTGCGCTGCCCGGGGCACGGCAATCCATTCGGTTGATCGCTTCGTTCAGGATCCGCCTCACATCGGCGTAAGCTTTGGAAACCGGATCGGAAAATTCCAGGATCTCCATCGGTACGCGCAGATCGTAATAGAGCCTTTCACAGTCGGTGTTCACCCATTGCAGCTCGGCGTTGAATTCGGAAAGCGTACCCTCCATTCCGGCGTAAGCGTAAAGGTCAAGGTCAAATTCAGTAAGCTCCGGCAGCAGCAGCTCAGTATGGTTTACGTCCATTCCCTGCGTCAGTACGCCGTTAAGATAAGCGATAAACTGTGGATTTCGCGCATCCCACTGCCCTTCCTTACCGGTGCGCAGAGCAAAACGGATCTCTCCCTTCCAGCCGGATGGAACAACGATATGCCGGCAGAACCATGCATGGCTGTCCGCCTTTTTTCCCCAGCGCTCGTCTTCGCCAAAATCGCGGAATTCCGGTGCATTTTTATCCGGGATCAGGTTGCCGGTCTTATAGCCGCACTCGCAGAAGCGCCATCCGTTAAGCGGAAGACGCGCATAATACCGGTTACCCTTCAGAAGGATCAGCATCTGCTTCACGCGCTCCATCGTAAAATCCATTTGTTACACCCTTTCATATCCATATTACATTAATTTTTAATGAACCTTTGGGGATCTGATTTTAGTTTAACGGTACACCCCGCCCGCGTCAAGTATCAAACAGGAATTTTGCATTAGCCCGGCTTGACGAAAAACAGCCGAAATGCTAAAATAAAAAAAATTAAATATGCAATCAGGGTTGCACCTCTGCGGTGCATGAAAAGGGAACGCGGTGCAAAGCCGCGGCAGCTCACTTTACTGTATGACGGACGAAAGGCGAAAAAGTCACTGGGTACGCCCGGGAAGGCGCCGAATAGGATGATGTCGAGCCAGGAGACCTGCCCTGATTGACCGAAATACACTCGGTGAGGAGTGAGAAGGTAACAAAGTCTGAGCAGCAACAAGTTCGGTTTTTTTGTTATACTTAAAAAATGCGGTCATTTTACATGACCGCATTTTTATTTTGAAAGGAGCAGCTTTCATGAAGACAATTTGCAGCCTGCCCGTATCGCAGCGCGTGAACACGCTGCTGCAGGAGCTTTTATCCTCCCGCCCGGAACTGGAGGCCGACCGCGCAGTATTGATTACCGAAGCATATCGAAAAAGCGGCGATCTTCCGATCGTTTTGCGCCGGGCTAAGGCGTTTGCACATATTCTGCGCCGCCTGCCCATCGTCATTCGCCCCGGCGAGCTGATTGTGGGAAGCAACACTGTACATTCCCGAAGCTCTCAGGTCTTCCCCGAATTTTCTTTTGCGTGGATTCTTGATGAACTTGACACGATGGAGCACCGTGCAGCCGACCCGTTTTTTGTTTCTGAAGAAACAAAGCAGGCGTTGCGCAAGGTTTTGCCGGAATGGAAAAACAAAACGACAAGCGAGCTTGCCGCGTCCTATATGCCTCCGGAATCCCTTCGTGCCATTGCGCACAACGTTTTTACCCCCGGCAACTACTATTTTAACGGCATCGGTCACGTTACCGTTGATTACGGAAAAGTGTTGCGTCTCGGCTTTGACGGAATCCTGCGCGAGCTGCACGCTGCACAGGAGGCGCTGCAGGTATCGGACGGAGATTTTATTCACCGCCGCGCCTTTTTGCAGGCCGCAGAGATCTCCTGCCGTGCCGCCATTGAATACGCACAGCGCTACGCAGCACTTGCCCGGGAAACCGCCGGCCGGTGTGCTGACCCTGTTCGCCGCCGGGAATTGCTTGAAATCGCCGAAATCTGCGAACGCGTCCCGGCAAATCCGGCCTCCTCATTCCGCGAAGCCGTCCAGTCATTCTGGTTTGTGCAGTTGATGATCCAAACGGAATCAAACGGTCATTCCGTCTCTCCCGGCCGTTTTGATCAGTATATGTACCCGTACTACCGGGCCGACATTGATGCCGGAAAAATCACGCCGGAGGACGCTCAGGAGCTGCTGGACTGCCTTTGGATCAAGTTTAACGATCTTTCCAAGGCCCGGGACGCGGAATCTGCAGCCGGATTCGCCGGCTACGGATTGTTTCAGAATCTTTGCGTCGGCGGACAGGATTCCGACGGATGCGACGCGACTAACGAGCTTTCCTTCCACTGTATTGAAGCCTCCATGCACACACAGCTGCCGCAGCCGTCACTTTCCGTCCGTGTATGGAACGGTTCCCCGCACGAACTGCTGCTGGCCTGTGCACGTCTGACCAGAACGGGCGTCGGGCTTCCGGCTTATTACAACGACGAGGTCATCATTCCTGCGCTGATGAACCGCGGCCTCACGCTTCAGGACGCGCGGGACTACAATATCATCGGCTGCGTGGAACCGCAGAAATCCGGAAAAACCGATGGTTGGCACGACGCGGCATTCTTCAATATGTGCCGCCCGATGGAATTTGTTTTTTCTCAGGGAAAAGACAACGGCGAACAGGTTGGCCCTGTGACGGAGGACGTTGCCCAAATGCAGACGTTCGAACAATTCTGGAACGCCTACCGGACACAAATGGACGCGATGATCGACTGCATGGTCAATGCCGACAACGCAATCGACCTTGCGCACCGGGAACGAGCTCCCCTTCCTTTTCTTTCTACAATGATCTCGGACTGCATTGCACGCGGTAAAACCGTACAGGAAGGCGGTGCGATATACAACTTCACCGGACCGCAGGGCTTTGGCATTGCCAACATGGCTGATGCGATGATCGCGGTGCAAAAGCTGGTTTTTGAGGAGAAAAAGGTAACATTACCGGAGCTAAAGGATGCACTGCTGCACAATTTCGGCCAAACGGACCATTCCGACAGCGGTATTACACCCGGATACGCCCTGATGCTGACACAGAAAATCGCCGCTGAAATGGGAAAAGCGGGCGCTTCCCTCTCCGAAGAGCAAATTCGTGAGGTTTACACCAAAGTCATGGCATCCGGCGATCCCGACAGCAGCACCAAACGGTACCGCGAAATCCTGGAAATGATCGGGGAGCAGCCGCGTTACGGGAACGACATCGCCGAAGTAGACGCCATGGCGCGCAAAGTATCTTACCTGTTTACCCGCAAGGTGGAGCATTACCGCAATCCGCGCGGCGGCGTTTATCAGGCAGGGCTTTATCCTGTTTCTGCCAATGTGCCGCTTGGCCGACAAACCGGCGCTACCCCTGACGGGCGTCTGGCGCATCAGCCAATTGCGGATGGCGTCTCTCCCGCTTCGGGACGTGACCTAAAGGGGCCGACAGCCGCCGCCAATTCGGTGGCACGGCTCGACCATCTGATCGCCTCCAACGGAACTCTGTTCAATCAGAAATTCCATCCTTCCGCACTGAGCGGTGACAGCGGTCTTGAAGCGTTTATTGCGCTGATCCGCGCCTACTTCGACCAAAAGGGCAGCCATATGCAATTCAACGTGGTCAGCCGTGAAACGCTGCTCGATGCGCAGCAGCATCCCGAAAATTACAAAACACTTGTTGTCCGCGTTGCCGGTTACAGCGCACTGTTTACCTCTCTTTCCAAAGCACTGCAGGATGACATTATTAACAGAACCGAGCAAACATTTGGAGGCGGACAATGATTTCGGAAGAAATTTTGCAGACGAAAGGCCGCATTTTCAATATTCAGCGCTACTCTATCCACGACGGCCCCGGCATTCGCAGCATCGTGTTTTTGAAGGGCTGCCCTCTTCGGTGCCGCTGGTGCTGCAACCCGGAATCGCAAAATCCGGAGGTACAGCAAATGCATCAGAACGGGAAAACAGAAGTAGTGGGCCGCGACGTTTGCGTAGGAGAGATCCTGGAGGAGATTCTTCGGGATGCACCGTATTATCGCCGCTCCGGCGGAGGTGTTACGCTTTCCGGCGGCGAGGCATTTTTTCAGCCGGAATTTACACTGGCCATTCTGCGGGCATGCCACGCACACGGGATCAATACCGCAGTAGAGACGACCGGTTTTACCCCGTTTTTAAACATCGAACCGTGCCTTGCCGAGCTGGACTATGTTCTGATGGATATCAAGCATATAAATTCAGAAAAGCACCGGGAGTTTACCGGCCGGCGCAACGAATTAATTCTGGAGAACGCCGCAAAAATTGCCGCCGCCCACCCCCGTCTCACCATTCGCACGCCGGTAGTTCCCGGATTCAACGACACCGAAGCAGAAATTGCTGCCATTGCGGACTTTACGGCCTCGCTTCCCGGCAAACCGCCGATGCACCTTTTGCCCTATCATCGTCTTGGGGAAGGTAAATACGAAGCCCTTGGCCGGGAATACGCGCTGCGCGGGGTCCCACTGCTGCCGGACGAAACACTGAACACACTTTTGAAAACCGCACGGCTGCACGGCGTAGTTTGTCAGCTTGGAGGCTGATATCCGTTTGTTCTCGCACTTTACACCATTGAAAAAAGGACCGTGCCGTGCTATAATATAGTCGTTTTTTAAAGACGGAACCCGTGCAACAGAAAGGAATGGTTTTCATGATGGAATATCAGTTTTCCGACCGCGTTCAGAATTTGAAGCCGTCGGCGATCCGCGAAATTTTTAAATATGCCGCCGATCCGGAGGTCGTTTCCCTTTCCGCCGGCAACCCCGCGCCGGAGGCGTTTCCCTCGGAGCAGATTGCAGAGATCTCCTCCCGGATCCTGAGGGAGCACCCTGTGGATGCATTGCAGTACAGCCTGACGGAGGGCTACCCTGCGCTGCGCCAGACAATTCGCGATTATATGAAACGCACGCACAAAATCGGCCGCGATTTTGACGACGTACTCATCACCTCCGGCGCACAGCAGGTGATGGATCTGCTGACCAAATCCATGTGCAACGCGGGTGACGTTGTTCTTTGCGAAGCGCCAAGCTTTGTCGGCTCGCTCAATACGTTCCGCTCCTATCAGGTAAAGCTGCACGGTATTCCGATGGACAGCGACGGCATGAACATGGAAGCGTTGGAAAAGGCGCTTCAGGAGGAACGCCGCGTCAAATTTATTTACACCATTCCCAATTTTCAAAACCCGACCGGCCGCACCATGAGCCTTGCCAAACGCCGCCGGATGTATGAGCTGGCAAAACAGTACCAGGTATTGATCTTGGAGGATAACCCTTACGGAGACCTTCGTTTTGCTGGCGAAGACCTGCCCAGCATCAAATCCTTCGACGAAGACGGGATCGTTGTCTATGCCGGCACATTTTCCAAGGTCATTGCGCCCGGCATCCGCGTCGGTTTCGCACTGCTGCCCACGCCTGTCATGAACAAAATGGTCGTCTGCAAACAGGGCGAGGATGTTCACACCAACATCTGGGCGCAGATGATCGTCAATGAATTCATGACCAAATACGATTACGATGCGCACCTGCTTTCACTCAAGCAGATCTACAAAAAAAAGGCCGAATTTACAATGGGTCTGTTCGACCGTTACATTCTGCCGAAGGTGCAGTATGAACCGATTCAGGGCGGGCTGTTCATCTGGTGTACGCTTCCGGAGGGCGCCGATATGCCCAAGTTCTGTAAGGAGGCTGTCCTGCGCAAGGTCGCGGTGGTTCCCGGCAACGCCTTTCTGACCGACGAAAGCTTACCCTGCCTTTCTTTCCGTACAAATTACACCACCCCAACCGACGAACAGCTGGAAAAGGGGATCCGGATCCTCGGTCAACTGATCGACGAATGGTATTGAGCGCATTCTGGCAATACACATGCTTCTTTGTCCCGTAGTTACAAACGTTTTTTCTGTATTTTTTAAGCGCTAAAATAACGCTTTTCCGCCGCAGGAATTGCTTTCTCAAACATCCGAACTGCAGCACAGCAAAACGCAGCCATCCCTCTGTTGGTGGCTGCGTTTTTACCGTACCGCACTCTCGCCTGATTCAGAAAGGAAACGCACAAAATGCTGAAAAATTTTTTAAAGCAATACGGCTGGAGATATTTGCCCGGCGCTTTTTTTCTGCTGCTCAATTCTTATTTTGCCGCATGGTCTCCGATGTTTCTCGGAAACGCCATCAACGGGCTGAACGCCGCCTCCGGGCAGATTGACCGGGATTATGTGCTGACACAAACCGCTTATCTAATCGGCACCGCGGTTCTGATTTTTGCAACGAGATATTGCTGGCGATATTTTATCAACGGTAACGCGCGAAATCTGGAAATTTTTCTTAGAGAGGGACTTTTTTGCAAGCTGCAGCGTCTTCCGGCTTCCTTTTATGACTCCGCCCAGACAGGCGACCTGATGGCTTTGGCAATCAACGATATTGGCGCAGTACGCAAAACCGCCGGAATGGTGGTAGCAAACATTCTCACCGGCATTACCTCCGTGTTATTTTCTCTGCAGAAAATGTTTGTCAACATCCACCCGGTGCTTGCGTTTTGGGCGCTGCTGCCGGTACCTCTTGCCGTTCTTTCCGTTATTATCATCGGCGGCAGAGTTCGAAAAAAATACGCCGGCGTACAGCGCCAGTTCGCCCGCCTTTCCGGCGTGATTCAGGAAGATATCATGGGAATGCGCGTGATCAAGGCCTTTCACCGGGAACAGCCCGCTGCGGCGGCGTTTATTCAGCAAAGCGATGAAATGTGCGGCGCAAACATCGACCTTGCCAACACCTCCGCCTGGCTGAATCCACTGATTCAGATCTGTTTCGGCGTAAGCTTTCTGATCAGCCTGACCTATGGCGCCAACCTTGTACTGCAAGGCGAGCTGACTGTCGGAGAGCTGGTGGCGTTCAATGACTATATTCTGATGATGATGGCTCCGGTGGTCTCTCTTGGCCGCGTGATCAATTCCGCTGCGCGGGGACGCGCCTCCATGAAGCGGCTGAACGATATCTTCTCTGCACCGGAGATCCCTGCCGAAGAGCAGCAGAAATATCCGCACGAAATTCGCGGCGCAATTTCCATCCGCCATCTTTCTTACGCTTATGAAGCGGACGGGCGAGAGGTTCTTCACGATCTTTGCGCCGAAATTCCGGTCGGACATACGCTGGGGATCATCGGCGAAACCGGAAGCGGCAAAACCACGCTGGTAGATCTTCTGCTCAAATTCCGCACCGCGCCGCTCGGGTGCATCCTGATCGACGGCGCCGACCTTTGCGATATTCCCGCACAGGCCATCCGAAAAGCCATTGGCTGCGTTCCTCAGGAGGAGTTTCTGTTTGACACCTCCATTGCCGAGAACATTCGTTTTTATGAGCCGGATACCGACGAGGATGAAATTGACCGGGCCGCGGATGCCGGTGATCTGAAAAAGGATCTCGGCCGTTTTGCAGAAGGCTACCTGACGCCGGTAGGCGAACGGGGCCGGCACCTTTCAGGCGGACAGAAAAAGCGCGTTGTGATCGCACGGGCGCTCGTTCGCAAACCGAAAATTATGATTTTCGACGACGTACTCAGTTCCGTCGACGTCAACACCGAACAACGGATCCTGCAAAATCTGCATGCCGTCATGCAGGGAAAAACCTGCATACTGATTTCTCAGCGAGTTTCCGCTCTGCGGGATGCCGATGAAATTCTTTATCTGGAAAACGGCCGCGTTTTGGAACGCGGTACGCACTGTGAGCTGATGGCGCTCGGCGGCAAATACGCCCGTATGGCCGAAGAACAGGATGCTTCCGGCTGACCGCTTATTCAAAACGGCCTCAGCGCTGAGCTGTGACCGATGTGTCCGGAACCGTCTGCAAATTATCGGAAACCGTTTGCTTCTGCACCGCGCCGAGGCATTGCTTTATTTCCTGCATTTCCGCACTGGTTTGCTGTGCAAACAGATAGTCATAGGAATACAGCGCAAACCCTTCGTATCCCTGCTGCTCCAGCGTTTCCAGCTGTTTTCGGATGATATCTCCCTGCCCTGCCCAAACGCCGTTATCGGCTTCCGGATCATTTGCCTTATACAACGCAAGCCCGGCGTAAAGCCTTACCTGCGGGCAGGTGACCAGCGTCTTCCATTCCTGCGCGGTCCGTGTGAACGGCTTTACGGGGTTATCAAAATGAAAATAGAGCTGCGGGCAGATGTAATCGATATAACCCGGCTGCGAACACCAGGTCTCGATATCGGCACACATGTTTTGGCAGTTTTCCAAATTTCCCTGCGGAGAGATCCCGAATAGAGCGCTGCTTTTTGTTTCCTTGACCGCGCTGTAAAGCCCGCTCACCAACAGGTTGATCTGCTCCATCCGCCAGTTAGAAAGCGAAAGCGGCTCGCCTGCCTTTACAGAAGCCCGGTATGTGTCATACTCCTGCTGATCGAAGTTCTCATCCTGCGTCGGGTAAAAATAATCATCCATATGTACTGCGTCTACATCGTATTTTGCCACCATCTCCTTTACGCCGTCAATAATCAGCGTACGCACCTGCTCATAGCAGGGGTTAAAATAGATCCCGTTTTCCAGCTCCACGGTCCAACGATCGTTGGCGGTATCCCCATCGTTGCGCCATATACTGTGCGGATTGGAGGACGCGAGCGTCTGCGGTGTACTGTTGGAGCGGATTCGCAGCGGATTGATCCATGCATGAAAGGAAAGTCCCGCATTGTGCGCGGCCTGTACTATATATGCCATTGCATCATAACCGGGGTCCTGTCCCTGCGTGCCAGTAAGCAGATGGCTCCAGGGCAGATACTGCGAACGGTAAAACGAATCGGCAAACGGCCGAATATGAACCATAACCGTATTCATGCCGGCTTCCCTTGCATTTTTAATGATTGAATCGAACTTTTCTTTGAATTTTCCAAAGTGCTGCTCGTCCTCCCCGCTCTGATCAAGGTCCATGTACGGCACCCAGACCGCCTTGAACTCCGACGATTCGAAGACCTTTTCCACATGATATGGCTCCGGCTGAACACTGGAGGACGAAGAGGGTCTTTGTGTGTTTTTTCCGACCGTCAGCGTCAGGGCTACGGCTGCAAGCAGCGCGAGCACCGGCAAAGCACGAGCCATTTTTTTCATTTTGCATCATCCTTTCCTGCGCGACAGCGCAGCCTTACGGGCAAAATTCTGCCGCCGCACGCAGCAGTTGTTGACAGCATCACGGAATTTTAGTATGATAAAGAGCATGAATCCGTTGTGCTGCCGCACCGGGCACAGCTTTTCTATTTATATGCTGGAGGAGGGCTTTTCTTGCAGCATTGGCACATTGTTCTTATTGTTTATCTGCTTATGATAAATTTGATTGGGGCTATGCTGGTCGTTTCCGACAAAAATCGCGCGCGGCAAAACAGATGGCGTATTCGTGAACGCTCGCTTTTTCTGGCTGCGGCGCTGGGCGGCTGTCCCGGCGTCTATTTCACAATGAAAAAAATCCGCCACAAAACACAGCACAAACGTTTCATGGTCGGCCTTCCCGTCATTTTTACGGCTCAGCTGCTCGGAATCGCCGCATACTATTTTTATTTTCGCTAAATAATTTCATCGCTTTGCACGCAGCTGCTTTTTAGGCTGCGGCACCAAAGCAGAAAGGATTTGCTATGAAAAAACCATTTGTCACACTCAACAAGCTGCGTGAAATCAATGCGCAGTTTCCCACGCCGTTTTATCTTTATGATGAGGCTGGAATTCGTCGCACTGCACGCAGCCTGAACAAGGCCTTTGCCTGGAATAAGGGGTTCCGGGAATATTTTGCTGTAAAAGCAACACCTAATCCGGCAATTCTGCAGATTTTAAAGGAAGAAAACTGCGGCTGCGACTGCTCCTCGTTGACCGAGCTGATGATGAGCGATGCGGTGGGTATCAACGGTGAAAACATCATGTTTTCCTCCAACGACACGCCTGCAGAGGACTTTCAGCTTGCCCGCAAACTCGGCGCGATCATCAATCTGGATGACTTTACGCACATAGATTTTCTTGAAAAGGTAACGGGAAGCATTCCGAAAACAATTTGCTGCCGTTATAACCCCGGCGGAGACTTTGCCATCAACAACGCCATCATGGACACTCCCGGCGACGCCAAATACGGCTTCACTTACGACCAGTTGGTGGAAGGCTTTCGCATTTTAAGAGAAAAGGGCGCGGAATCCTTCGGTCTGCACGCTTTTCTGGCCAGCAATACCGTCGCAAACGAATATTATCCCAAGCTGGCGCGTATCCTGTTTGAAACTGCCGTTAAGCTGCATGAGCTGACCGGCGCACGGATCGATTTCATCGACCTTTCCGGCGGAGTTGGCGTTGCTTACCGGCCGGAACAGCCTGAAAATGATATCTTCGCTATTGGCGAGGGTGTTCGTAAAGCATTCGAGCAGATTCTGGTTCCTGCCGGCATGGGACATATCAAAATCTTTACCGAGCTTGGCCGTTGGATGCTTGCGCCGAACGGAGTCCTTGTGGCCAAAGCGATCCACGAAAAACACATTTACAAGGAGTATATCGGCCTGGACGCCTGCGCAGCCAATCTGATGCGCCCCGCAATCTACGGCGCCTATCATCACATTACCGTGATGGGAAAGGAAGACGCTCCCTGTGACCACAAATATGATGTGACCGGCGGACTTTGCGAAAACAACGATAAATTCGCGATCGACCGTATGCTCCCGAAAATTGATATCGGTGATCTTCTTATTCTGCACGACGCCGGCGCTCACGGCTTTTCGATGGGCTACAATTACAACGGCAAGCTGCGCTCTGCTGAAATTCTGCTTCAGGAGGACGGTTCCTTCCGAATGATCCGCCGCGCAGAAACCCCCGCCGATTATTTTGCAACCTTTGACTTTACACATTTGTTTGACCATATTCAAAAATAATTAATTCTTGCGATCTCCTGGCGCTCCGGTCAGATGTTTGCGCTTGCTGCAGAAAGGAACGGTTTGTCTATGCCGATCAAAATTCCGGACAAATTGCCGGCGCAGGCAATTTTGGAAGCTGAAAATATTTTTATCATGTCAGAAGAACGCGCGGTAACGCAGGATATTCGCCCGCTGCGCATTCTTTTGCTCAACCTGATGCCCACCAAGGTGGAAACCGAAACGCAGATCCTGCGGATCTTGGGAAATACGCCTCTGCAGGTGGAAGTTCAGCTGCTGCAGACCGCGACGCATGTTGCAAAAAATATTTCTGCCGCGCACCTGACCTCGTTTTATTACACCCTGGACCAAGTCCGGGATCAGAAATTTGATGGAATGATCGTTACCGGCGCGCCGGTAGAGCTGATGGAATTCGAAGAGGTCGATTACTGGCGCGAGCTTTGCGAGATTTTTGAATGGTCGCGCACCAACGTTTACTCCTCTCTCTTTATTTGTTGGGGAGCTCAGGCTGCCCTATACCATTTTTACGGTATTCAAAAGCATTTGCTGCCTGAAAAGCTGGTCGGCGTTTTTCCTCATCACACGACCAACGTTTACCACCCCCTTATGCGCGGACTGGACGACGTTTTTCTGATGCCACATTCCCGTCATACGACCGTTCTTCGGGAAGATATTGACAACACGGAAAGCCTCGTGATTCTTGCCAATTCACGCCTTGCCGGTGTCAGCGTAATTGCAAGTAAAAGCGGCCGTCGTTTCTTTCTCTCCGGTCACCCGGAATATGACCGCATGACGTTAGCAAACGAATATTACCGCGACGTAAACAAAGGACTTGACCCAAAGGTACCGTATCACTATTTTCCCGAAAACAACCCCGCCCTCGCCCCGGAGTTGAGTTGGCGCAGCACCGCCACCATCCTGTTTTCAAACTGGCTCAATTACTACGTTTATCAGCAAACACCGTACGATCTGCACGACCTGGAACAACGCACTCTGCAGGAAGGGCGCTTTCCGCTGCATAAATAACGCTGCAAAGTTCATAAAACCGCCGTCCGATTTGAAATCGAACGGCGGTTTTATACGTTTTGTAATGTTTTTGTAATTTTTTCGGGCAATCAGTCAGATTCCGCAGGGACATAATAAGCAAGCAGCAAATCAACAAAGCGGCCGTAGCTTTTCACTCCGTCCACCTGACCGTTTGCCTGCAGGTAAGAATCATTCACCTGTGTGCTGACCTCGGCTACAGGCGTTTCAAATTCCTTCCAATATATATTGTTCGCCTGCATATCCGTTTTGCAAATTTCCGGCAGCTTTGCGGCGATCTCCCGGTAAGCATCCTTTTCGCCTGCCGCCCAAAGCGCATTACTGGCATAAACATAAGCAAGCATTTCTCCGCTATAGGCAAACAAAGCATTACCCGATTTGACGCAGGCCAGATACCCCACAAAATTTGCCTCATCCTCGCGCATGAACCCTCGCAGGTGGGAAAGCTCGTGGCAAACTGTCACCGGGATCGTATATGCCACTGTATCTTGATTGTAGTTTGCTTCAATAGTAAACGGAGAGTAAATTCCTGTAATGTTCAGATACGACATACCGCGCGATGCCGCAACAGGCTTAGGCTGCGGATAGTATCCACGCAGCACGGGATACTCTTCTCCCAGCCTGCTCATGGCGGCAACGGCATCCTGCCGCAGATTTTCATCGGCGGCGCTTAATCCGTTCTCTTCTACTGCAACCTGCGGCGCAAGCTTGTTGAGCCGCTCCGTCAGTAAGCTGCAAAGCTGCACAAGGCGCGCCGTATCCGATTTTTGCACAGTAAGACCGCTGAAGGCGGAAAATTCGGTACGATAGTAATTAACGCCGCAATTCGCCATAAAAACAGCCGACAGGCAAAGAACCATCGCCAACAGGCGGGAAAGCGCGCCGAACAGTATCCTGCCGCGGCGGCCCCGGCCGCGAATAAGGCGCACAACCAACCACACAAGCAGCACAAACAGCAGCAGAATCATTAGGCCGCCTCCGAATTCCAACGCCGAAAAAGGAAAGAGACCGAAAAACCAGCCAACGGTACTAACCAGAAACGGATAAACCGTTACGGAGTACCATTCCGCAAAACCGCTCCAGCACCGTGACGCAACCGCAAGAAAGGCGGAAATCAGCAATGCGCAGGCCGCAAGAAGCAGCGCTGTCCTATGTTCGGCAACCAGCGAACGCTCCCTGCGGTTCCGAAACCGGAAATCTTGCGAATCCCGTATCACCTTCATCAAAATCACTCCCGCCAAAATTTTCAGTTCTGCAAAACGGGTTCACCGTTCTTTTTTTGCAAGCTCGGCCATAGAGCACATCGTATCGTGCAAATAGCTGACAATACGTTTTTTCTCCTCCGGTCTCGAATTGGACGGATCAAAGGTAATGCCCTTTTCTGCACGTATTTTCTTATTCTTTTTATCTGCAAAAAGCGGATAAAAAGTGATGCGTTCTCCAGTTTTTTCGTAAACCGAAGCGGCAATGTTGGAAAAACCGGAGAAAAATTCTGAAACCTCTCCGATTTTGTATGCGCCGTTTTCCCCCTTTGCGGACGTGTTTTCCGGAAACAGAAGAATATTGTCACCGCACTGGATCGCGTCCACCGTATCGCGGATGGTTCGGATAACGTCGCGCGAATTTCCCCGGTAAACCGTCACGTGATCAATGTTGTTCATTGCCCAGCAAACCGGCCGCGCCAGCACATGACAAAGCCAGCGCCGTACCCTCAGCGAAAAAATTCTGAAAATTTTATCAATCGCACCCGAAAGATTCTCTTCCGTCAGCTGCAGGTCGACCATATTATTGATGATCCAGGTGCGCACCGGATACGGCAGATGCAGCTGAGTAATGATCGGCCCATAAATTTCTAAATGATTACAGACAAAAACCTTTGGCGTTTCCGAAGAACCATCAATGTTTTCCGCTCCTAAAAAACGCGACGGGAAAAATGGCCTGAACAGCGTTTTTACAACCCAGAAGCCGGCGCTCCTGACATACGGCTCAACAAAAGTCTCCTGTACGCGTTTCACCAGAAGCTGGTTTTCGACAGGGGAACTGGGCGCAAAACAGCGGCGGATCTTTTCACTGCCGGCCCGATCCAGCGGCTGCCGCGTGGTTAAAAGCCAGCTGCGTGCCAAAAACACAACGCCGATGGCAAGAGAAAACATCGCCAATGCCGGGGTCACGATCTTACTGCTTCGCGGCAAAAAACAAACCGCTACCGCCAGAACCGCCAACAGCATCAGTCCTGCAGAAAGCAGCGCACCCTGAACCGCAGCGCTGAGGTAATCACCGATCCCCGTTTCATCCGGTGAAGCGGGACAGTCCGACAACAGTAATGCAAACGGTCTCCGCATGGCAAGCAGCCCGCAAAGGATCCATGCACAGCCCAAACCGAACAGCGGCA
>JAHZES010000003.1:0-2176 GCA_019421725.1 Clostridiales bacterium
TCCGGGCTGCCCTGTAAACAAAACGCGTACCGATCGTAAGCAGGATCAGAATAAAACCGGAAATCACATAGCAGCTGCGCGGAATCGGCAAATTGACCAGCGTACTGCCGACAAAATGCACCACGGACGAAACCGCACAGGCAAACACGACAGAATACGCTTCTTCAAAGCTTGCATACTGCCAAAGGCTGTTGTAAAGCCGGAACAGCGCAAAAATAATTACGGTCAGCAGCGTATTGATCGGGATGTATTGCAGAAAGTTCATCAAAAACTGTTGCCGAACCGCATCGAAATTGAATTCATAGCGCAGAAAAAGCGCCAGAAACGACGCCAGATTAATGCAGACAACATCGCTGAGAAACAGGCAGGCCACACGCACGGCCTTCTCTTTGGAATATTTTTTAAACATATGAAGTATCCTTTACTTTTCCTTAAATTTTCGGTCCTGCGGCCCGCAGCTCTATTTTTTGCACCGGGGCGGCGCGCAGAGCCGCCGCCCCGGCCAAAAAGCAGGATGATCTAATTTATTTGTAATTCATTGCTGATAATTATATCATTCCTGCGGCTTCAAGTCAATTCACGGGGATGCTTTTCCACGGATTTGTGCAGAATACGGCGAAAATGCACTTCAGATTTTGAATAAATTAAAAACATTACTATTTTACGCTCTTTTGTCCCGGAAACGCTTGAAAAAAACGTTTTTTTCGCATATAATAAAAGGCAGTTACTGACATATTTTTAACAAAGACGAGGTGCCATCTGAAATGAATTATCTGAACAAGAAAACTGTGGAAGACATCGACGTAACAGGCAAGCGCGTTCTGGTGCGCTGCGATTTCAACGTTCCGTTTGATGCCGAAGGCAACATCAGCGACCCCAAGCGTATTGACGAAGCGCTGAAAACCATCAAATACCTGCTGGCTCAAAACGCCCGCGTCATCCTCTGCTCCCATCTTGGCCGCCCGAAGGGCGAGTTCAACATGAAATATTCTTTGGCTCCCGTTGCCGCTTACCTGACCAAAGCGCTCGGCCAGGAGGTTAAAATGGCAACCGACGTAGTCGGTGAAAGCGCTCAGTCTCTTGCCGCTTCTCTGAAAGACGGCGAAGCAATGCTGATCGAGAATGTCCGTTTCCACAAGGAAGAGGAAAAAAATGATCCCGAGTTTGCAAAGAAGCTTGCCTCCCTTGCCGAAATTTATGTAAACGACGCGTTCGGTACGGCTCACCGTGCCCACGCTTCCACTGCCGGCGTTGCCGATTATCTGCCGGCCGTGTGCGGCTACCTGATCCAGAAGGAGATCACCATCATGGGCGGCGCGCTGGAAAACCCGAAGCACCCGTTTGTTGCGATTCTCGGCGGCGCAAAGGTTTCCGACAAGATCGGCGTTATCAATAACCTGATCGACAAGGTCGACACCCTCATCATCGGCGGCGGCATGGCTTACACCTTTATGCGCGCCATCGGCAATTCTACCGGCACCTCCATCTGCGAAGAGGACAAGCTTGACCTTGCCCGCGAATTGATGCAGAAAGCACGCGAAAAGGGCGTCAGCTTTATTATTCCGGTGGATAACATTGTCGGCCGCGAATACAAGAGCGACACCCCGTTCATGCGCATTTATTCCGATGCGATTCCGGACGGCTGGATGGGACTTGACATTGGGCCGACCACTCAGGAGCTTTTCGCCAAGACATTGATCGGCAGCGGTACGGTCGTCTGGAACGGACCGATGGGCGTTTCGGAATGGGAGAACTTTGCCAGCGGCACGATCGCCGTCGCAAAGGCTGTTGCTGAAAGCGGCGCCATCTCGATCATCGGCGGCGGCGATTCCGCTGCAGCTGTTGAGAAGCTCGGCTTTGCCGATAAGATGACCCACATCTCTACCGGCGGCGGCGCTTCCCTTGAATTTTTGGAGGGCAAGGTTCTGCCCGGCATCGCCTGCCTGAACGACAAAGACTGATTGAACCAAGTTTGCAAGCGGTACGGCGAATCGCCGTGCCGCATTGTGTGTTTTAGAGAATTTTTGAAGTCTGAAAGGAATGTTTCGTTATGAACAAAGCTCTTCGCCGCGCTGTAATTGCCGGAAACTGGAAAATGAACAAGACCCCTGCCGAAGCCAAAGAACTGCTCTCCGCCATTACCCCGCTGGTCTGCAACGCAGGCTGCAGCGTAATC
>JAHZES010000003.1:2186-13652 GCA_019421725.1 Clostridiales bacterium
ATCGCCTGCGTACCGTTTGTTGATCTTTCCACCGCACTGGAAGCTACTGCGGGCACCAACATTGAAATCGGCGCCGAAAACTGCCATTGGGAGAAATCCGGTGCGTTTACCGGCGAGATCTCTGCCGAAATGCTGGCTTCCATGAATGTGAAATATGTTATCATCGGCCACAGCGAACGCCGCACCTATTTCGGTGAAACCGACGTTACCGTAAACAAGCGTGTCCGCGCCGCACTGGACGCCGGCCTTTCCGTCATCCTCTGCGTAGGCGAAACACTCGAGCAGCGTGAGCAGGGCATCACTGACGAATTGGTCGCCATGCAAACCAAGATCGCTTTGGGCGGCGTTTCCTCCGAAGAGCTCTCCCGCATCATTATCGCTTACGAGCCCGTATGGGCCATCGGCACCGGCCGCACCGCAACTGCAGAGCAGGCAAACGAGGTCTGCGCCGCGATCCGTGCCGTCGTTGCAAAGCTTTATTCCCAGGCAGACGCCGATGCTCTGACGATTCAGTACGGCGGTTCCATGAATGCGAAAAACGCTGCCGAGCTTCTTGCTCAACCGGATGTTGACGGCGGATTGATCGGCGGCGCTTCGCTGAAGCCGACCGATTTTGCCGCAATTGTGGAAGCTGCCGGCAAATAAAAGTGCGCAACGCGCTCTTCTGCTTGTCTATTACTCTGAACGCGGAATTTGCGGAGCGGCCTAAGCCGCGACGCCGAATTCCGTCAAGTGCGCAACGCGCACTTTAGGAAAGGACGTGTCTTTTATGAAAAAAACGTTGATCCTTATGATCCTTGACGGTTTCGGCTGCGGCCGCGATTACCCCGGCAACGCGATCAAAGCCGCAAAAAAACCGAATATCGACCGCATCTTCTCTTCAAACCCAATTACTCAGATCGGCGCTTCCGGCATGGATGTCGGTCTGCCGGACGGGCAGATGGGCAACAGCGAAGTGGGCCACACCAACATTGGCGCGGGCCGCATTGTGTATCAGGAGTTGACTCGTATTACAAAATCCATTTCCGACGGGGATTTTTTCTCCAACGAAGCTTTTCTCGCCGCTATGGAAAACTGTAAAAAGAACAATTCCGCACTGCATCTGATGGGTCTTCTTTCCGACGGCGGTGTACACAGCCATAATTCTCATCTTTATGCGCTGCTGGAGCTCGCCAAGCGCTCCGGTCTGAAAGAGGTCTACGTCCACTGCCTTCTGGACGGACGCGACGTTCCCCCTTCCTCCGGCAAGGATTATGTCGCCGAGCTTGCTGAAAAAATGCAGGAGCTTGGAATCGGCAAAATTGCGACCGTTATGGGCCGCTATTATGCCATGGACCGTGATAACCGCTGGGAACGCGTTGGAAAAGCCTACGCTGCAATGGTTTACGGAGAAGGCGTTCAGAACAGTGACCCGGTGGCTGCGGTTGCCGAGTCCTATCAAAATGACGTCACCGATGAATTTGTCGTTCCAACCGTCTGCACCGCTGAAGGCAGAATCAAAGCAAACGATTCCGTCGTTTTCTTTAACTTCCGCCCCGACCGCGCCCGCGAGATCACCCGCACATTTGTAGATCCGGATTTTTCCGGCTTTGAACGCAGAAACGGCCTCTTCCCGCTGTGCTACGTCTGCATGACGCAGTATGATGCAACGATGCCGAATGTGCTGGTTGCATTTCATCCTCAGACGCTGAAGAACACGTTCGGCGAATATATCTCCGACAAGGGACTGACCCAGCTCCGCATTGCCGAAACGGAAAAATATGCCCATGTAACATTTTTCTTTAACGGCGGCGTAGAAAAAACCTATCCCGGCGAAGACCGGTGCCTTGTGCCGTCCCCGAAGGTCGCCACATATGACCTGCAGCCCGAAATGAGCGCGTATCAGGTAACGGACAATGTTGTGGAACGCATTGAGAGCGGCAAATATGACGTGATCATTCTCAACTTTGCCAACTGCGACATGGTGGGGCACACCGGTGTGTTTGATGCGGCAAAGGCCGCCGTTGAGGCTGTCGACAGCTGCGTCGGACGCGTGGTGGACGCCATCACCAAAATGGGCGGCGTAGCGTTGATCACAGCCGACCACGGAAACGCAGACCAGATGTATGCGGATGACGGCTCTCCGTTTACCGCACACACCACCAATCCGGTGCCGTTCTGCGTGGTCAATTATCCGTGCAAGCTGCGTGAAGGCGGCCGCCTGGCCGACATTGCTCCCACCATGCTGAAAATTCTCGGCATGGAGCAGCCAGCCGAGATGACCGGAACCAGCATCATTCTGTAAACAATCGCCAAGTTTAAAAGCTCCCGGCGCGGCTCTGAAATGTTCAAGAGCTTGCGCCGGGAGTTTTCTGTTTTCTGTACGTCATTTTGCGGTAACAAGTTCATAATCCTGCGTTCCCAGGCCAACCTTCTGCAGGCAGTCAAGCTGAATGTATGGGTTTTTGCCATGCAGCCGCTGGAACAGATGTCCCTCGGTTCCCAGCTCCATGCCTTGCGGAATGCCCACAGGAATCAGGTTTTCCATTTTGATGGCATCGATACTGGCGCGTTCGATTGCGACAATATCATCTGAAGCCATGATACCGATATCCGGTACCAGAGACGGAGTGGTCATGTCCAAGCAGTCGCAGAGCGCAGTGATCGCGGTGAGCACATTGATAAAATAAGTATTGCCCGGTTCAAAGGTGTTCAGCACCGTCTTGGTGCAGACTGCCATTCCCATCTGGAAATCAGCGTAATCATGCGAATCCAGCGTAATCGCATGCACAGGGCAAACCTTGAGGCAATGCTGGCACATGGTGCAGTGATGGTAATTTACCTTGTATTCACCCTTTGCGTCGCCTTCGGAAAAGGAGTTTGCGTGATGGTTGCAGGCGGGGATGCATTTACCGCAGTGGATGCATTTTTCCTTGTCCCATACAAGACCGCCCTCCAGTGAGTGGATTTCGTGACGGGTGCGGTCTGTTACGCACCCCCTTGCAATATTCTTGCACGCTCCTCCGAAGCCGCAGCTGCCGTGACCTTTGACGTGCGAAAAATCAATCAGAAAATCCGCATCGTAAATCAGCCCTGCCACATCGATATGACGCAGCTTTTTGTAATCGACTTCCTTCGTGTAAAAGTATTTTCCGAAATAAGAGCAGTCGTCTAAAATCGGGCAGCCAAGATTGCTTTCGGTATAACCGCGCTGTTCGGGGTGGCGCGCCGAAACGTAATGATCGGTAATAAAGCATTCCGCGGCGTTTTCCTTAAGAAAGTCAACCAGAATGCGAATGAACATCGGCGGAATGGTGGAATAGGTGATGCCTTCGCCGACATGCATTTTGATCGCGACGGTTTTTTCCTTTACTCTTTCGGCAAGTCCGCTCTTTTTGAGCATGCGCGAAAATTTTGCGGGAAGCGTCTGCGTTGCTTCATAGCGGGCATAAGCCATTGGGGCAAACAGAACTTGTGACACCATAATGATTCAGTCCCTTTCATATTTACAAATTTTTCAGAATGCGAAATACCGTGCTAAACGGCAAAATCGCTTTAGCAAAAGTATGTTATAAAAGTATATCATTAAAATACGCAATGCAATCGTTTCAGCCCGCCCGGCACAGAAAAAACGGCGCAGGTTTCCCCGCGCCGCTCAAATAAAAGGCTTCTGCCAAAACAAAAGGTCAATCCCACTGATCCTTGCACAGCGTGTTCACAAAATAAAACGCATACCCGAAAAAAATCGAAAAAACCAGGCTCAGGATAAAAACCAGTTCAACGAAGCTGATGTAGATGCTTGAAGGGCATCCTGCAATAATCTCATACCAGTATACCTCTCCATTTTTCATAAAGCTTATAATAAATGTCAAAACCGACAACCCAAGAAGGACGCCTGTGACAATCCGCAGTTTTTCCAACCGTGTCATGAGGAATCCCCCCTTTATATATGTGAAACAGTATATTGTCTTGTAACCGACTTTTTAACGCCAGTAGCAACCTTAGTTAAATCAGAATTCAAATAAACATCCCACGAAAACGAGAGACATCCTAATTCGGTGACTGAGGTTCCGCCTTGTAAAGCTGAGTTTGCATCGGCTTGAAAAATCAGATAATGAGCAGGTGCAGCTATTGTCACATTGTTCGGTTTGGAGGAAGAGTAACTATTTTTAAACATTATATGAGAGGTAGGGATAGACGTTGCCGCTTCATTTGTCCCAGATGGTAGGCCAGACACACTCCCGCCCGACAAGGAAACATTATAAGCTCTAAATGTATCGGTTGTCATGGAAATTCCGGCAATCGCAATACTCGCATCAGAAGCCGGAGATAATGCTTCCGCCGTTCCGGTAGCACACAACGACACAATAGACATCACCATCACCATAAAAAGAGCGCCCATTTTCAACATCTTTTTTTGCCGAATCTTTTTCATAACTAATCCTCCCATAATTTTTTATGTTCAGCCCATAAAGCATGGAGCAAAACTGACAATCAGCCAAAAATAGATCCGGAATTATTTACCTGATTTAATTGTACCATATCTTTTAAGTCTGTCAACATATATCAAAATTTAAAATCGAACGGCTTTTTGTTTGATGTTCACAGACTTGTCCCATCCGTCCCAATCGGAATCCTGCGGCAAGAACAGATTTTTCTTGTTTTTCGTGGCAAAACAACAGCGATTGTGCTACAATAAAATTATAATTTTACAACAATAGAGAAAGGATGCCTTTGCCATGTCTGAAGTTACCCTTGGCCGCACCGGGATCGTTACGAACAAAAACGGGTTCGGCGCGCTGCCGATCCAACGCATTTCCACCGCCGAGGCAGGTCGCCTGCTGCGCAAAGCCTATGAAAACGGCATTACTTATTTCGATACTGCGTGCGCGTATTCCGACAGCGAAGAAAAAATCGGAAAGGCGCTTTCTGACGTGCGTTCCAACATTTATCTTGCTACAAAAAGCGGCGCAAAGGACGCCAAAACATTAAAAAAGGAATTGGAAACCAGTCTGAAAACGCTGCGCACCGATTATATTGACGTTTATCAGCTGCACAACCCGCCGTTCTGTCCCAGGCCGGGCGGCGAAGACGGACTTTACGAGGCGCTGCTGCAGGCGCGGCAGGAAGGCAAGATCCGCTTCATCAGCATTACGAATCACAGCGTCCGCATTGCACAGGAGGCCGTGGATTCCGGGCTGTATGATACGGTACAGTTCCCGTTCAACTATCTCTCTGCTCCGGTCGAGTTTGACCTGGTGCGCAGCTGCCGCGAGAAGAATATCGGCTTTATTGCAATGAAGGCGCTTTCCGGCGGACTGATCACCAATTCCGCCGCAGCCTACGCCTGGTTGAACCAGTACGACAACGTGCTCCCGATCTGGGGCGTTCAGCGCGAAAGCGAGCTTGACGATTTCCTCCGCTACGGAAAAGAAGAACCGCAGCTGACCTGCGAGCTGCGCACCGTAATTGAAAAGGACCAGGAGGAGCTTTCCGGAAACTTTTGCCGCGGCTGCGGCTATTGCATGCCATGCCCTGCCGGTATCGAGATCAACAACTGCGCGCGCATGACGCTGATGCTGCGCCGCAGTCCCTCCGAGCAGTGGCTTGGGCACACCTGGCAGAAAAAAATGAAAAAAATTGAGGATTGCCTGCACTGCAACCGCTGCGCTTCCCGCTGCCCGTACCACTTGGATACTCCTGCACTGCTGGCCGCCAATTATGAGGATTATAAGCGGGTGCTTGCCGACAAAACATTGGTTCTGTAACCCCGTTTCGGTAACGTTCACCCCTGCTGCAGACAACCGCGCTGCAGGCTCCCTTCTGCACTGAGCGCCGCCCTGACGGGACAACAAAAGCAAAGGAGCATTTGTTCATGAGCATTCTGGATACCTTTGACGCCACCGGAGAAGAAATGATTCGGCCGGATCAGACAGTGTCAAAACCCGATCATTTTCCGGAGGTTCTTGTCTCCGGATTCAGCCGTTCAGTCACCAATCTTGCCGCACAGCTTCCCGGCGCCGTGCAAATCGATACGCTGCGCGCCGGAATGGAGCTGCCGATCATCGCGGTACGCCGCGGCGGAAAAAGCATCGGCGTCTATCAATCGCTGATCGGCGGTGCTGCCTCCGCCGGAATGCTGGAAGAGGTTCTTGCCAAGGGGGCAAAAAAGGTCGTGTTCTACGGCTCCTGCGGTGCATTGGATGAAAGCATGACAGCCGGCCGTGTAATGGTTCCAACCGCTGCGTTCCGCGACGAAGGGACCAGTTATCACTACCTTCCCGCATCGGACGGGGATTTTGTTGAGGTACCGACCGCAGGGCGCCTCGGCGAGCTGCTTGATGAGCTTGGCGTACCGTATTTATATGGAAAAACATGGACGACCGATGCGATCTACCGCGAGACAAAAACAAACGCAGCGCGGCGTCTGCAGCAGGGCTGCCTGACCGTTGAAATGGAATGCGCCTCCCTTATGGCCGTTGCACAACGGCGCGGCGCGGAGGTATATCAGTTTTTGTACGCAGCAGACAGCTTGAGCGGTTCCCGCTGGAACCCCCGCATTCTCGGCAAACTGCCTGTTGGGGAAAAGGAACGGTATCTGCGCATTGCGCTGGACATTGCTCAAAGGCTTGCTTAGACCGATGAGCCTTCCGCGCAAAACACACAACGGAAAGAGGAAATAATCCTATGGAAAACTTATTGCTTCGCCCGCTTAAACAGGAAGACGCGGCAGCCTTTGAAGCGGCCTTCGCCGCACAGGGCTGGAACAAGCCGCGCGAACAGTTCGAGCAATATTACCGGGAGCAGCAGTGCGGCGCCCGCTCTGTGGTGGTGGCCGAGCAAAACGGCGCGCCGGTAGGCTACATTACCGTCCTGCCGCACAAGGATACCGGTCCTTTTGCCGGGAACGGATGGCCGGAGCTGAGCGATTTCAATGTGCTGGAGGCCTTTCAGCGCAAAGGGATCGGCACACGGCTGATGGACGAGGCGGAACGGATCGCCTTTGCACAAAGCAGCGTCATTACGATCGGCGTCGGGCTCCACAGCGGATACGGTACCGCCCAGAGAATGTATGTCCGGCGCGGCTATGTGCCGGATGGCTCCGGTGTCTGGTACCGCGACAAGCCCCTTGCCAAATACGCGCCCTGCTGCAACGATGACGACCTTGTTCTGTATTTTTCCAAATCGCGTCCGCTTGCCTTTCAGACGGCGGACGGGTATAATAAATAAATGCCGGTATTAAAAAAACAGAAGGTGATTCTATGCCGTCCCCAAAAACAAAAGTTACGCAAATTTCCAAGCAGGCGCTGCAGCGGCTGCCGTATTACCTTCGTTATCTCTATTCTCTGCGGGACTCCGGGACAAAAAACGTTTCTGCTCCAACCATTGCAGCCGCCCTTCGGCTGCACGAGGTACAGGTGCGAAAGGACCTGGAGCTGGTAAGCACCACCGGCGGAAAACCGCGCACCGGCTTTACCGTAGACGAGCTTATTATCGATATTGAGCGTTTTCTGGGGTATGATAATGCCGACCAGGCAGTTCTGGCCGGAGCCGGAAAGCTTGGCCGGGCACTGGTGGCTTACCGCGGATTTGACGATTACGGCCTGCAGATCATTGCCGCATTTGATAACGACGAAACTATTGTGGGACGCGACATCGGTGAAACTCCCGTTTTCCCCATCAGCAAAATGGCAGACCTTTGCCCAAGGCTCGGGATCCGGATCGGGATCCTGACGGTTCCCGCCAGCCACGCCCAACAGGTGTGCGACGAAATGATCGCAGCGGGAATATTGGCGGTTTGGAATTTTACTCCGGCCCACCTGCATGTACCGGAAAATGTTCTGGTGCAAAATGAAAACATGGCGGCCTCTCTGGCGCTGCTGCGCAAACACCTCAACCAGAAAATTGCAGGCGGAGAAGAGGCCTCTGAATAACTTACAGAGCGATGCTTTTTCCCGTCAGAAAGGAATGGTCGTTCCGTATGAATATTTCCCATCTGAAATATGCCGTAGAAGTGGAAAAAGCGCGTTCCATTTCTCAGGCAGCCGAAAACCTTTATATGGGGCAGCCCAATCTCAGCAAAGCGATTCGGGAACTGGAAGACGACCTTGGCATCACTATTTTTAAACGCACCTCGAAAGGAGTCATCCCCACCCAGAAGGGAGAGGAATTTCTCGGCTACGCAAAATCCATTTTGATGCAGATTGAAGAGATGGAAGCTCTATACGATTCCAGCGAGCATGAACGGCTGCGGTTGAGTATTGCTGCGCCGCGCGCCTCCTATGTTACGCAGGCGTTTGTACGCCTTTGCGATTCCCTCCGCGAGGAAAAGGAGCTGGAGATCAATTTCAAGGAAACAAACACCACCGAAGCCGTCTCTTTGGTGGCCGACCGTGAATGCAGTCTCGGAGTCATCCGCTACTGTTCTACCTACGAACGGTATTTTGTCAGCCTGCTGACCGGAAAAAACCTGCAGTACCATGTGCTGTGGGAATTTGAGCCGCTGCTGCTGCTTTCCGAAAAGCATCCGCTCGCTCAAAAAGAAAGGATCCGGGAAGAGGATCTGCTTCCGTATATTGAGCTGACGCACGGCGATTTTTCCGTTCCGTTCCTTTCTGTTGCCGAAGCGCGCCGCGTTCCGCGGGAGCATCCGCACAAAAAAATCTGCATTTATGAACGCGGCAGCCAATTTGACCTGTTAAACAGTCTGCCCGAAACTTATATGTGGGTCTCCCCTGTTCCGGAAGATACGCTTCGGCGCTGGCAGCTGGTGCAGCGCAGGCTGGTCTCGGATTGCCCGCGCACCTGCCGCGATGTGGTCATTTATACGCAGGGGCACCGTCTTACCTCGCCGGAGCGCCTGTTTATTTCCAATTTATCGGACATACTGCGCCAGCTTGATGCAAAAAACGGTGAGCCGCACTGACGGTTCCCTTGTTGGGTCCGCCGAAGGAATACCGCAGTGCGGCGGCGTAAATCCTGCTATACTAAATTTATATGCTTGTCATATAAGAATGGCGCTTTACAAGATATCTTTAAATCAGTAAAATTATATTGATAATCTGAGGATAATCAATATAAGTGTTATTTTGCCATTTTTATGGCTTAATTAAGATCGGGAGGAATTAAGATGTATCGGATTCTGAGAAAAAAAGAACTGAACCCGACTGTGACGCTGATGGATATTGAGGCGCCGCTGGTGGCAAAAAAAGCGGAACCGGGGCAGTTTATTATTCTGCGCGTGGATGAGGCCGGCGAACGGATCCCGCTGACTGTGGCCGATTTTGACCGCGAAAAAGGTACTGTGACCATTATCTTTCAGATCGTCGGCGCAACCACCAAAAAGCTCAATGCGCTGAACGAGGGCGACTCTCTGCACGATTTTGTCGGCCCGCTCGGCACGCCCTCCCATGTGGAAGGTCTGAAGAAGGTCGCCGTTGTCGGCGGCGGCGTTGGCTGTGCTATTGCGTATCCGATTGCAAAGAAACTGCATGGTCTGGGAGCCGAGGTCCATTCGATCGTCGGCTTCCGCAACAAGGATCTTGTTATTCTGGAGGACGAGTTCAAGGCCGTCAGCGATAAACTGGTCATGATGACGGACGACGGCAGCTACGGCTCTAAGGGGCTTGTCACCAATGCGCTGAAGGACCTGATCGATTCCGGAGAGCAATACGACGAGGTGATCGCCATCGGTCCGCTGGTGATGATGAAATTCGTTTGCCAGCTGACCAAAGAATATGGCATTAAAACCGTGGTGAGCATGAATCCGATCATGATCGACGGCACCGGCATGTGCGGCGGCTGCCGGCTGACGGTTGGCGGCAAAACCAGGTTTGCCTGTGTGGACGGCCCGGACTTTGACGGCCACGAGGTTGACTTTGACGAGGCCATGGAGCGCGGGTCGATGTATCGCGATTTTGAACGCCATGCTTATGAGGAAACCTGCAACCTGCTCAACAAGGAGGTCAAATAAAATGCCGAACATGTCTTTAAAGAAAAATCCCATGCCTTCACAGCCTGCGGATGTTCGAAATAAAAACTTTCTGGAGGTTGCGCTGGGTTACAGCGAAGAACAGGCTGTAGACGAAGCCAACCGCTGTCTGAACTGCAAAAACAAGCCCTGCGTAGGCGGATGTCCGGTCAATATTGATATTCCGGCATTCATCGCCAAAATTCGTGAGCGCGATTTTGAAGGCGCCTATCAAATCATTACCAAATCCAGCTCTCTGCCTGCTGTCTGCGGTCGTGTTTGCCCGCAGGAAACACAGTGCGAACACAACTGTGTCCGTGGTATCAAGGGCGAGCCTGTTGCCATTGGCCGGCTGGAGCGCTTTGTCGCCGACTGGCATAACGCCCATTCTACCGAAGCTCCCCAAAAACCTGCTTCCAACGGCCATAAAGTGGCCGTCATCGGGTCCGGCCCTTCCGGCCTTACCTGTGCCGGCGATTTGGCCAAAAAGGGGTATTCCGTCACCGTATTTGAAGCGCTTCACACTGCCGGCGGCGTTCTGGTTTACGGCATTCCGGAGTTCCGTCTGCCGAAATCCATCGTACAAAAGGAAGTTGACACATTAAGCGAATTGGGCGTTGACGTAGAAACCAACATGGTTATCGGCAAGGTGCTCTCTATTGACGAGTTGTTCGAAATGGGCTACGAGGCTGTCTTTGTCGGTTCCGGCGCCGGCCTGCCCCGCTTTATGGGGATCCCGGGCGAAAGCCTGAAGGGCGTTTATTCCGCCAACGAATTCCTGACACGCAGCAATCTGATGAAGGCGTATCTGGACGACCCTGTTACTCCGATCAGCAAGGGCGGAAAGGTCGCCGTCGTCGGCGGCGGCAATGTTGCAATGGATGCCGCCCGTACTGCTCTGCGCCTCGGCGCCGAAAAGGTATACATCGTGTACCGCCGCTCCATGGAAGAGCTTCCTGCCCGCCGTGAAGAAGTGGAACACGCGCAGGAGGAAGGCGTTGAATTCCGTCTGCTGAATAATCCGGTCGAGGTTCTCGGCTATCATAATCCGGACGACAAGCGCGACCCGAAAAACGGCTGCGTTACCGGTATCCGCTGCATCAAGATGGAGCTTGGAGAGCCGGACGAAAGAGGACGCCGCCGCCCGGTGGAGATTCCCGGCAGCGAATTCGTGCTTGACGTCGACACGGTCGTTATCGCGATCGGAACTTCTCCGAATCCGCTGATCAAGTCCACCACCAAGGGTCTGGAAGTCAACAAGCACGGCGGATTTATTGTAAACGAGGAAACCGGCGCAACGACGCGTGAAGGCGTTTTCGCCGGCGGCGATGCCGTTACCGGCGCTGCAACCGTAATTTCTGCCATGGGCGCCGGCAAGACCGCCGCTGCCGCCATTGACGAGTACATTCAGTCCAAGGCCAAATAAGGCGGGCTTCTGCAATGTAATTGCATTCTTTTCAAATTGATGTCTTGATTTCGAAAGAATAATACTTCGCTTACAGAACCAGCCCGGAAAA
>JAHZES010000003.1:13662-23535 GCA_019421725.1 Clostridiales bacterium
CGGGCTGGTTTGTTTTATTTTTCGACTATCGCTCTATTTCATGTATTGAGCTGCCTTCGACCGGTCGATCGCGGTAAATTCCACCCACGCGGGGCGGAACCCGCTTTTTACGGCGTTCCGGGCGGAGCGTATATTCGACCACGCACAGCAATAAAACGGGACCTTTCCGCGCTCAAGGATCTCCACCGCCAGCCGGCTGGTCAAAGCAGAAGCAATGCCCTGGCGGCGATACTGCGGCAAAACGTCAATACCGATCTGCCACATTTCCTCTCCGTCTGCTGACGCTCCTGCAAAGCCGATCATTTTTTCACCGTCGTACGCTACCGCACCCAGCACATCTAATTCCTTTCGCGCTTCGCACAGCGCGTTTCTCCATTCCGGTAAGTAAAGCCCCTTAAAATCCGGCTGCGTCAGAATTTTTATTGGATAGCTGCAAGGCAGCGGCCTTAGTACACTGACATCCGGCAGAAAATACTCCGCCATAAAGCACGTCAGTTTTCCGTATTTCGCAAACTCTTCTGTCAACAGGTGGAGCCTCGGCGTTAAAAAGCTTTCGAAAAATGCATCGTTTGCTTTCTCCTCCCGCTCCAGATACTGTTTGATAAAATCGGCTACGCGCCGGTCGACCGAGGCGACAACATTACTGCCGTAACTGCACAGGTTGCAAAAGAACGGAAGATCAAGGTACTTTCTGGCGTGTTCGTTTTTTTCAGAAATAACGACCACATTATGCTCTGCGACAAAGTCCTCAGGACGGCAGTTCATATCATACGCCTGTTGTCGAAGTGCAATTTGCATGATTTTTTCGTTTGTCATTTTTGTCTTCTCCCCTTTGTACAGCAAACCGGCGGCTTTCGCTTTTCGGGTCCTGTTAAATGCTGAAATCTTTTTTCATTTTAACATATCCGTTTAAGAAAAACAATTTTGCTTGTTAACATCCCGTTCTCTTTTTCTTAGTTCCTCCCTGTTTCTGTTGAAACCTCCCGAGAAAAAAATGCCCTGTATCCATGGAAAGCGAATACAGGACAAACCTTCATATTTTCCGGTTTTGCGGCCGCCGAAATTAAAAAATACCGCGTCTCACTTAAACATGATCTGCGCGTTATCCAACAGATTCTCCATGGCCTGAATCGCGCGCTTGCTGTTTTTTTTCAGCTTGCGGCTGGAGCCGGAACTTTTCATCATGGTTGCTCCTACAACTCCCATGGCGACACCTGCCGCCATTCCTGCACCGATTCCCTTCATTACATTGGTAATATGATTACTCATTTAAAATTCTTCCTTTCGCAAGTTTTCCAAAATACCGCCTAAAATGCGGGCTCGGTTCCCGCTGTATTCATTTTCCCCCGGAAGCGTAAAATTAAAAGCTGTTTCTTCGCGTATTTTTTGGCAATCGTTATTCTCCTGATCCGCTTGCTTTTTCGTTCTATTTGCCGTAAGATTGAAAAGAAAAAATATCGCGGAAAGGGTCTTAAGCTATGTCTGTTTTAAATATTGTGATGGTCGAGCCCGAAATTCCACAAAACACCGGAAACGTCGCGCGTACCTGCGCAGCAACCGGTGCGCGGCTGCACCTTGTGGGACCCATGGGCTTTACGATCGACGACCGGAAGCTGAAGCGCGCCGGGCTCGATTACTGGCACCTGCTCGATATCAGCTATTATGAATCGTTAGACGAATTCTTTGAACAAAATGCGGGCCCGTTTTTTTATTTTTCCACTAAAGCGCAAAAAATACATTCGGATGTTGTTTACCCGGACGGCGCTTATCTGGTCTTCGGCAAAGAAACAAAAGGGCTTCCCGAAGTTCTTTTGCATGAACATCCGGATTCCTGCGTGCGCATTCCGATGATTTCCGACGCCCGAAGTCTGAATCTTTCCAATTCCGTCGCCATCGGCGTTTACGAGGCGCTCCGCCAATGGGGATATCCTACACTAAAATGCAGAGGACAACTGACACAGTTTCAATGGTAAAATCAATCGTGATCCCGGCAAAACGTCTCATTGGCACTCAGCCAAAAAACAATATTTTACTGCCACAAATTGCGTTTTTTCAGGAAACCGGTTGAAATTTCTGCCTAATGCGATACAATGAAGAAAATGGGATTTGGCCGGGATTTCGGAATGTTTTTCCCCGCCGAATATTCCTGATTCAGAAAGGATGATTTTGTCATGTCTCTGCCAATCGGACTGCAGCTCTATACCGTTCGCGACGCAATGGAACAGGATTTTGAGGGGACGCTGAAAAAGGTAAAGGAATTCGGCTACGACGGCGTGGAATTTGCCGGTCTGTTCGGCCACAGCGCAGAAGAAGTAAAAGCTCTGTGTGATAAAATCGGCCTCGTTCCGGTTTCCGCTCATGTTCCGCTCGACGAAATGCTTGCTGCGCCGGAAAAAGTACTCGGCACATACAAGGCGATCGGCTGCAAATATGTCGCTGTTCCGTACCTGCCGGAAGAAAAGCGCGCCGGAACGCCCGCTTTTGCCCAGACCATGGCCGATATTGAAGCGCTTTGCAAGGTTGCAAAATCGTTGGGGCTTGTAATGCTCTATCACAATCACGATTTCGAGTTTCAGAAGATCGACGGTAAGTACGTGCTTGATTACATGTACGACACCATACCCGCTTCGCTGCTGCAAACGGAGCTGGACACCTGCTGGGTCAACGTCGGCGGTGAAAACCCCTCACAGTATCTGCTCAAATATACCGGCCGCGCTCCGGTGGTGCATTTGAAGGATTTCGTGATGCAGGGCCGCGAGAAGCCGCAGCACCTTTACGAGCTGATCGGTATTGAGACCGACGGCCAGGCTGCAAAGGACGAGGCGTTCGGTTTCCGCCCGGTCGGCAGCGGCGTTCAGGATTTCCCGTCCATTCTGGATGCTTCGCAAAAAGCCGGTGCAGAATGGGTCATCGTGGAGCAGGACCGTCCGGCTCCCGGCGCAGAACCGATGGCCTCCGCAAAGCAAAGTATTGATTACCTGAGATCCTTTGCGTGGTAATTTAGGTTCCTGTTTAAATTTTTCAAACAAAAGAGCCGCCGCTGTCTGAAATACAGCGACGGCCTTTTTATTCTATCTTACGGAGCAAGCAGCCGCGGCAAAAACGCCGCCTTATTTTTCCGCGATCACTTCCACCTCAACCAGAACGTCTTTCGGCAGCTGTTTGGCTGCAACACAGCTGCGAGCCGGCTTGCCTGTAAAATACTTTGCATAAATACCGTTAAACGCTGCAAAATCGTCCATATGGCGCAAGAAGCAGGTCGTTTTTACTGCTTTATCCAGTGAGCTTCCTGCTGCCTCCAAAACTGCCTGCAGGTTTTTGCAGACCTGCTCGCTCTGCTCCTCAATGGTCGTGGTCTCTACCGCGCCTGTTGCCGGATTAATCGGAATCTGGCCGGAGGTAAAGACAAAACCGCCGCAGACAATTGCCTGCGAATAAGGGCCAATCGCCTGAGGGGCTTTTTCGGTGTAAACAGAATTCATTAAAATCTTCCTTTCTGATGCAATCTTGTCAAACGGTTTATCTCAGATGAAATCCGCCCGCCGTAAGAGCGTCGGTAATCTGCTGAATATGGGCAAAGTTGCGCGTTTCCAAAACAAGCCGCAGGAAGCAGCCGTTAATATCGCTTTCTTCGCTGGCGCGCTCATGATGAATAGAAATCACATTGCCGCCGTTCTCGGCGATAATGCGTGAAACATTCTGCAGCTGACCGGGCTTATCCATCAGCTCGATGCAAAGCGCACAGCTGCGCCCGGATTTCAACAAGCCGCGCTCGATCACGCGCGAAAGGATCGTCACGTCAATGTTACCGCCGGAGACCAGGCACACGACCCGCTTACCCTTAACCGGGACCCTGTTGAACATCGCCGCTGCGACGGAAACCGCACCCGCTCCTTCGGCAATCAGCTTATGCTGTTCGATCAACGTCAGGATCGCGGTAGAAATTTCATCCTCGCTGACGGTAACGATCTCGTCGACATACTTGCTGCAATATTCAAAGGTATGCTCGCCCGGTTCTTTAACTGCTATTCCATCTGCTATGGTAGAAACAGAGGGCAGACGCTCGATCTTTTGATGCATCAAAGAATTGACCATACTGGGAGCACCGGCAGCCTGAACGCCGTAAACCTTGACATTCGGCTGCAGCGCCTTAATCGCGAACGCAACGCCCGAAATTAACCCGCCGCCGCCGACCGGAACGATCACGGCGTCGACCTTGGGCAGCTCGTTGAGGATCTCCAGACCGATGGTACCCTGGCCGGCGATCACATTTTCGTTGTCAAACGGATGCACAAAGGTATAGTTTTTCTCGTCGCGAAGCTCTAATGCACGTTTGTAAGCATCGTCGTAAACTCCCGGCACCATACAAACCTCGGCGCCGTAGGATTTTGTTGCCTCCACCTTGGAGATCGGCGCACCGTCCGGCAGGCAGATCAGCGACTTGATCCCATATTTGGCCGCGGCCAGCGCAACGCCCTGCGCATGGTTGCCTGCAGAACAGGCGATCACGCCATGCGCTTTTTCCTCCGGGCTCAACTGCGAGATCATATATCCGGCGCCGCGTACCTTAAACGAGCCGGTGATCTGCAGATTTTCCGGCTTCAGATACACATCGCATTCCGGGTTGATCTTCGGCGCATGAATCAAAGCCGTTTCGCGCACCACGTCGCGCAGAACATATGAAGCGTGATAGATTTTGTCAAGTGTCAGCATTGATTTGACCTTCCTTTCCGAATGTGCGCCATGTAAAAACGCGCACTGCCAAACAATTGGCGTTTTTTGCGGATCGAGGCGTTTGGGCATAAAAAAGCTCCGCCTCCTGTTTTCACATAGAGGCGAAGACTAAATCTCCGTGGTACCACTCTATTTTGCCGCCAAGGCGACCACTCACCGCGCACAACCATGCGCTCCCTTTTTAACGGCGGGAACCCGGGTCTGCCTAACAAAAACCGTTTCAGCAGCCTGCTCGAGGGTGATTGCAACCGGAAGCTTTTGCCTGTTTGCACCGAACGCAGGCTCTCTGAAAAAAGCGGAAGCCGGATGTTTTGTCCCTGTCATTGCATTTCTTTTTCTCAATTATAACGCGTTTTTTTGCAAAGTCAAGCGCCGGGCAGAAATTTTTCCTGCTGCAGGCGAAACCGCCGCACGCAGCTTTTCCGGTACGGCAGCAGAAATCACGGGCTGCAGGCTTCTATGAGCTGATTACAAATTTCAGCATACCACACTGCGGTTTGAGCATCCATATAGTATTCCGACGCCCCGATTCCGGAAAGCGGAACTCTTTCCTCCGCAGAAATAAATTGCGCCGGCTGCAGTCCTTGCTCCAGACTGATTCTGGAGAACACATAGTCGCAGCTTTTTTCTTCTTTTTTATCTTTTGAAAAAACAAACGTTCTTTTATCCTCGTCGGACAGTCTTTGCTTTTCGTGAAAGATTTGTGGTGATAAAAACATCAGATAAGTCGTATCGTTGTTCAGGATGCAATACTTCCAGGTCGGTGAGAGGCTTTTTCCATGGTCCCGGATAAAAATTGGCTCATACACGGTAATGGTCTCTCCCTCCAGCCGTTTATCACCCTTGATGACCCGATCCACCTGCATTTCGGAACGTATTACCTGATATTGTACTTCCCGGGAACCCTGCAGTTTCCCCGTAATAATCAACTGTGAATCCTCAATAAAGCGATCGATATCCAGTTTCATTTCATCCTTATTCAAGGAGGAATAAAAATAAATACATTCACCCATTTTGGATAAATCTGTTTCACAGTTTACAAGGGACTGCCTTGTATACACAGCCACCCCGGCGGATATCAAAAGAATTACACACCAAATCGCAATCCAGCGTTTCAATTTCATAGCAACGGGCGCATCCTTTCTAAGCAGCACAGCACTTTAATCAGCTGATTGCGGGTCGGGAACAATTCTGCCGTTCTGTAATTGAAATTGCCTCTCACACAAAGTGTTCAAATCCTCTTTGTTGTGGCTGGCAATCAACACTGTAGCTCCTCTTTGTTCCTCTTCCTGTATGACCTTCCGAATTTGAAAAACTCCCTCTTCATCCAGAGCATTTGTTGGTTCATCCAGCACGATCAGTTCCGGTTGCTCCATGATAGCCTGAGCAATTCCGAGACGCTGTTTCATCCCCAAGGAATACTTCTTATAGGTACGCTTGTCCGCTGGATCCAAACCCACGCGCTCCAACGCGGAACAAATTTCGTCGCTGCCGATCTTTTTGCGAATAGACGCCAAAAGTCTTAAATTTTCCAAGCCGGTATACTGGTCCCAGAATCCTACGTTTTCAATGATTACACCCAGGCTCGGCGGGAATGAAACATCCCGACCGATTTCGTTTCCGAAAACAGATATTTTCCCGCTGTTAATTTTAATCAACCCACAGATTGCCCGGAACAACATCGTTTTTCCTGACCCGTTTCTGCCCCAAAAGCCATAAACAGACCCTTGTTCCAATTCCAAATTGATATGATCTAAAATAACTTTGGACTTTATGGTCTTGCAAACATCCTGTAGGATAATCCGACCCATCTATATATTCCCCCGATCATCAATCAAATCCATGTGCTGTATCATACGCAGCCCAAGCACCGCTTCGGCAAAGAGCAGCAGCAACAAGTATCCAATGGAAAACGCATACGGAATCTGAAGTGCCTGTCCGCTTTGCTGCAGTTCTATCAACCGTAAAGGCTTATGCAGAAAAAGCAGCGGCTGTGCGGTGGGCAGCAATCCCGCCAATAAAAGCTGCTGATGAACAATCAGGCTTCGCATCAGCACATTAACAAAAAGATAAATCATGCACCCGGCCAAAAACGAGAGGTTCGGCGTACAGCGAATGGCCAACAGACTGATCGGGAGCAAAAAGAGCGCATCGGACAGTGTGTTGAGCATCATTAACAGCAGCAAAAAGCAAATGAATGAAATATTCCAGCAAACATTCACTCCATACAGCACCGAAATGCCGATTGCCGCCCCTATGAGCACCACGTAATACAGCCCGATCAACAATATCAGAGAAAATATTCTCTTCATCAGCCATTTTTTCCGACTGGCGTTTCTGGTAAACACATAACAGCAGCAAATTGAAAAATCATGCTGAAAATAGTTTGACAGCGCACCGAACAGGAAGATATGCGGCGCGAGACATACAAAGAAAAAAAACACGCTTATTTTCTGCTCCAGAAGGGCTCCGCCGAATAGAATCGCTAAAATATCTCCGATTGACATCTCCTGTGTCCTCTGGATCAACAGAACCACCGGCACAAGCGAAATCAGAAGTGCAATTCCTAACCGTCTGAAAAAAACATCTCTAAACACGCTTATGTCCCCCCAAAAAATTCGCCCTTTCCGCCACCAGATATCCTCCGAACAGCAGGGCTGAAGTAATGGAGCCAATCATCAGCCAGCACCTGAAAGGCGGTAAAAAAAGCGCGGCATCAGAAGAGGCCGGAAAAACATAGGACGTGAAGACCATCGGTCCAATGTCGATCAACCAGTTGACATAATCCCAAACGATCATGGCATAGCTGATTATAAAACCGCCAACAGGATGAAGAAAGTTGGCAAAGATAAAGGCAGTCAGAAAAACGGCCGTAAAATAGAGCGTCTGCAGCAAAAGATCGGGCAGAAAAAAGTATTCCGCCGCGATACCGGTAATACTTTTGTAAGCGAACAAAAGAATAACCGGAAAATTGATCGCCGCTGTATAAAACAGACTTTCAGCGCATGCCGTTTTTACAATATTGATCCACCAGAACAGCCTGCTCTTTTGACGCAGCAGAAAAAGCAAACTGTTCAAAGCGCGAACGCTCTGCTCGACCGTCAGCAGAAACAGCGGTACAATTACAAAGGAAGCGGAAAACAGATTGAAAACAGAAAGATACTGCACCCGTACCACGCTTGAACTATCGGTACCCTGTACGAAATCCGTCAGAAAATGTAAAATCAAATAAATGAAATAAATTGTATAAGCCAGCAGGAATTTTTTGCATCCGGCATAAAGCCGTACAAATGTTCTGATCATATGTTATTTCCTTTTTGCTCTCACAACTCATCAACACACCGCTTACATTTGATGCAGAGCAGGCAGATGCTGATCAGAAAAAGCCCTCCGAACAGGATCGCCAAAACAATATGCTTCGGCTCTGCAACCGCAATTACCGGCGATAAGTACTCTATTGGCGACCATCTGTTACGCTGCAAAAACGCTGCGAGGAAGCTCCACAACAGAACGGTTAGACCCGGCAGCGCAACGGCTAAAAATCTGCTTTTTTGAACAAAAAGCGAAATGGAGTAGGATGTCAATGAAATCAGCCCCGCATATACTGCGTCAATCACCATAATAATCAGATTATGCACATACTGGTTGATCGAAAAAACAGCCGGAAACATCACCATTTCATACAGAAAATGATAATTGGGTGGAGACAGCGAATACCAATCAGAAGAAACCGCCGGAGCAGCGATCAGAACCAGTACCTGACTGATCACAAGACAGAACAGCACGACCAGAAACGGAAGCAGAAACACTGACACCGCCATACATAACAGATATTTTATTCTTGATGCTCTGGTGAGCACGACAATGGATACTCTCGTGTAACGGTTCATAAAATGAGCGTCCGACACCATAATGGACGACGCGAGCGGCAAAACAAACATATAAAAAATACCGCTCACTTCATTTGCAAATGAAAAGACGAACCACAGCTGACTGGCTGGGAAAATCTGCGCCGCATCGCATCCGATAATTTGCGCACAGCTGACAAAGCTTCCGATACAAACCGTCAGTAAAATCGCTGTAACACCGATTACAAATTCTCTTCGTCCGCAAAGCAATTTCATCGTAAAGCTCATTGTATGATCTTTCGTCATCCGCATTCAACAGCTCTCCCATCAGTTAACAGCCTTCCTGTTGCTATCCTGTGAATTCAGCCGGCAGCAAGTGACTGTTCTCTGCTGCCGGCCGCCCATTCAAAAGATGTTCTGTTGTGACCGACTGCTCGAAAATGTACTTACTTGAAATCTGATGCGGAAACGCATAAAATGTCCTGTCCTTTGGGATTGACAGTTTCCGCAATAAGATTCCACTATTGAATAAATTTTTAAAATCCTCCAGATATTTTGTTGTCATAATGATACAATATATTTATAATTGTGTCAAGATAAATTTGGATTGATTTTATTCTTTTTAAAAATGATGTCAAATTATTGCGCTTTCCCATCATTGTATTCTCCGCTGCAGCGCAATGAACCAGGCACGTTTCCGACAGAAAATAACCATCTTCGTTCTTGAAATATTTGCTAAAATACAGTATGATTAATACAACGGAACTTGAAAAAGCTGCGGCAGACCGGCAGAGGGTCTGACCGATGCGCGTTGGGAGGATGATGTCAAATGGCAGCAAACGAATGGATCGCACAGATCGCCGCGGGAGACCGGGAAGCGTTCCGCGCCGCTTATGAAAAATACGGAAAAACGATTTATCAGCGCGCTCTGGAACAGACCGGAAACCGGGAACAGGCGCAGGCGGTGCTGAAAAACGTGTTCCGCACGCTGTTCCGCCAGCTGCAGGACAGCAGCTGTGATCCGCTGCTCTTTCTTCTGGAAGGGCTGACCGATCTGGAAACAGGCGCTGCCGCTGTGCAGGATTCCGCTGCGGCAAACAAACCTGCGCAGGCGAAGGACAGGCCGTCTCCCACCTCTGCACAGGAATCCCCCGCTGCAGAAGAAACCCGGGAAAACGCGCCCTCCGACTCTCCCTTTGACCGGGCAGAAACAGAGCTTGGCGGTGAATATGCCTCCGCAGCACTGACTCCGGAAAAGCTGCGCAGCCTTTCTGACACACCGTCGCTATTT
>JAHZES010000003.1:23545-32243 GCA_019421725.1 Clostridiales bacterium
AAACTCCGAAGCTGATCCCGTTTCGGAATCGGATTTTGCAGAGGCTGACCCGCCCAAGGCGCACCGCGGCCTAACGGCTTTTCTGATCGTTTTGCTTGTCCTTTTAGTATTGCTGACGCTCTGGTTTGGCGCCGGCGTGCTGATGATGTACTCGGTCCTGCCGAAAATTGATTTTGGGTATGGCTGGTTCAACGAACATCTGTTCAATCTGTTTCGCTTTTAATAAACACTGATACAAAGCACCGTCGGATTTCAACAGGAAATCCGACGGTGCTTTGATTGCGAAAGGAGTCACAGAAACATGGAATTTTACGAATTATTACAGCAGCGCAGAAGTATCCGGCATTATGATGCCAGCCGGCCAACCTCTCCGGCCTTAATTCGCCGGATGCTGGAGGCCGCCGCTCTGGCGCCGTCCTGGAAGAATTCTCAAACTGCGCGCTATACCGTCGTTACCTCTCCTGAACTGCTGCAGCGTATCCGTCTCGATGCTCTGCCGGCCTTCAACGCTGCTAATTGCGAAGGCGCAGGCGCGCTGATTGTTACTGGCTTTATCCGGGGACGCTCCGGATTTGACCGCGACGGAACTCCCACCAACGAGCTGGGCGATAGCTGGGGCGCTTACGACCTCGGCCTGCAGAACGAAAATCTGATCCTGCGGGCACGGGAGCTTGGGCTTGACACTTTGATCATGGGAATCCGGGACGAGGCCCTTCTGCGCAAAATGCTGAACATCGACCCCGAGATCGTTATTGTTTCCGTCATTGCAGTCGGATACCGCGCACAGGATGCAGATGCACCAAAACGCAAGGATGTGGATGAAATCGCCCGCTTTCTTTGAAGCGCGCAAGCGTTCTTTGCCGAAAGCATTTGTGCGCCGAATCCCGAGATCTCCGGCGCTCAAACTTCCGGATGCTGACTGTCTGCACCGCTAAGAAGGTTCTTAACTGTATTTTCTGAACCCGATGTAATGTCCTGATCTGCCGACTCAACGGAAGCGCCAAAATCCGCACAACCGCACGAACGGCTGCAAGAGCAGCCTTTGCAGCCGCAGCAGCACCCGCCGCTTTTTTGTGTGCGGCGGATGCTGCGCCCGGCAAAGAACAGCGCGACGCCAAGCGCGCATACGATCAGGAAATCTGCCCAGTTCATATCGCTGCACCTCCGCTGAAAACAAAAGATGAAATGTGAATTCCGGGCGTAGACCTTTCGGAAAGAATCCGCATTCGCAAAACAGAAAGACCGCCCTTTCACCGTCGCCAAAAACGTCAGACAATTTTAGAACAGGCTGCCGATTTGAAACATCAGAAACGCCGCCACCCACGCAAACGCGGTTTGGCCGAACGCAACGCCCGCAGCCTGTTTTTTGCTGCCCAGCTCGCGGTTCACCGCCGCAATAGCGGCAACGCACGGCGTATAAAGCAGCGTAAACACAAGAAAAGCATATGCGGCAAGCGGCGAAAACATTTGCGTCAACACAGGGTAAAGGGCGGTTCCAGATGCTCCGGTAAGCACAGCAAAGGTGGAAACAACAGCTTCCTTGGCAGAAAACCCGGTCACCAGCGCACAAACGGCACGCCAATCGCCAAAACCAAGCGGCGCAAAAACCGGAGCCGCCCAGCGGCCAATTACTGCTAACAGGCTTTGCGAGCTATCGGAAACCATATTGAAATGTGTGTCAAAGGTCTGCAAAAACCAGATGACCAGCGTTGCGGCAAAAATAACCGTAAAAGCACGAACCAGAAAATCCTTTGCTTTTTCCCACAGATGCATCAAAACCGTCTTGGGGGACGGCATCCGATACGCAGGCAATTCCATCACAAACGGCACCGGCTCTCCGTGGAACACCGTCTTTTTCAGAAGCAGCCCAACCAACACCGCCAACACAATCCCAAGAACATAAAGTGAAATCATCACCAGCGCGGCGTGCTCCGGGAAAAAGGCGGCGGCAAAAATACTGTAAACCGGCAGTTTTGCGCTGCAGCTCATAAACGGCGTCAGCAAAATCGTCATCTTATGGTCACGCTCGCTGGAAAGCGTACGCGTCGCCATAATAGCCGGTACGCTGCACCCGAACCCGATCAGCATCGGAACAAACGAACGGCCGGAAAGCCCGATCTTTCGCAGCAGCTGATCCATCACAAAGGCAACGCGCGCCATATAGCCGCTGTCCTCCAGAACAGAAAGAAAGAAAAACAGCACTACGATGATCGGCAAAAACGAAAGGACGCTGCCGACACCGGCAAACACACCGTCAATCACCAGAGACTGCAGCGTGGGATTTACGCCGGCCGCCGTGAGGGCATGATCGGTCAGGGCGGTCAACGAATCTATTCCGAGCGCCATCCAATCGCTGAGCAGCGCCCCAATTACGCCGAAGGTCAGCCAGAAAACCAGCAGCATTACACCGAGAAAAATCGGAATGGCAAGATATTTGTTGGTCAGTACGCGGTCAATTTTTTCGCTGCGGATCGCTTCGCGCGTTTCTCCCCGCTTGACAACGCATTTTGCACAAAGCGACTCTATGTAGCTGTAACGCATATCGGCAAGAGCTGCCTCGCGGTCCGTACCAAGCGTCTGCTCAAGCTCATCGACAATATGCTCGATTCCGTCCAATTCATTTTTACTGACCGAAAGCTTTTGGATCATCGGTTCGTCGCCCTCAATCAGCTTGGTAGCAGCAAACCTTTTCGGGACTCCAATGGCCTGTGCATGATCCTCCACCATATGCCCGATGGAATGAATGGCACGGTGAATGGCGCCGTGACAAAAATCCAGATGCTCCGGGAAAGCTCTGTTTTTCGCCGTTTCCAGCGCGATGGCGCAAAGCTCGTCAACGCCCTCGTTCCGGCTGGCCGAAATGGGGACGAACGGAATACCAAGCATTTTCGACATTCCCGGAATATCAATAAAAGTGCCGCTGGTGCGAACCTCATCCATCATATTGAGCGCCACCACCATCGGAATGCCAAGCTCCATGACCTGCAGCGTCAGGTAAAGGTTGCGCTCCAGATTGGTTGCGTCCACAATATTGATAATGCCGTCCGGGCGTTCGTTGATCAGAAAATCACGCGTGACGATCTCTTCTGAGGTGTATGGCGAAAGCGAATAAATTCCCGGAAGGTCGACCACCGTCGCGTCGGGATGGCGGCGAATGGTTCCTTCCTTTTTATCAACTGTAACGCCGGGACAATTCCCGACATGCTGATTGCTTCCCGTCAATTGGTTAAACAACGTTGTTTTTCCGCAGTTCTGATTGCCAATGAGTCCAAATATCATTCCGGTTGACCAGCCTTTCGCCCTTTATTTTTCCTGTTCGTCGTCCTTCTGCAGTACGATCTGTTTCGCATCCTCCAGCCGCAGCGTCAGCTCATATCCGCGCAGCCGGATTTCAATCGGATCCCCTAAGGGCGCGGCCTTGCGCAGGGTAATTCGAGTCCGCGGAGTGATCCCCATGTCCAGCAGACGGCGGCGAAGCGCCCCCTGTCCGTTTACCGCAGTCACTACTCCACTCTGCCCGATCTTCAGTTCATTCAGTGTCACAGTACATACCCCGTTTCCCTTTTATCCTTTAACCTCTAACCCCCCGCCGGCCTTGTTCAAAATGCCGCTCCGGAACAATGTTAGCCTAGACTAATTTATTTATGCCAACATTATACCATGCGCTCCTTTTCTGTCAAGCGCTCAAAAATATTTTGCAAAAATAATTGCATTCGGCCAGTTTTCCCTTATAATCTTTTGACTTTTGACTTTCATTCTGATAAAATACTAGTGTTAAGCGGGGATGGCGGAATTGGCAGACGCGCCGGTCTTAGGAGCCGGTTCCTCGGAGTGTGGGTTCAAATCCCATTCCCCGCACCACAATATCCACTTTTGCCCTCCCAGCAAAGGTGGTTTTTTAATAAACGAAACCGCTTTGGGCAACCGGGCGACAGGAGACTATCAGAGAATGCGTACAAGATCCATTTTTTCAAATATTGATTTGACACAGGGAAGTATCTCAAAGGGAATATTGAAATTTGCTCTTCCACTGATGCTCGGCAATGTGATGCAGCAACTGTATCACATTGTTGATACACTGGTGGTGGGAAGGTATATCGGGAACCACGCCTTAGCTGCAGTCGGTTCCGCTTACACCCTAACGGTTTTGATTACCTCTGTCATATCCGGGCCATGCATGGGCAGCGGCACCTGGATTGCTATGCAATACGGCCAAAAAGACGATTTTAATATGAAGTGCTCGTGTTTTCAGTCTTTTGTCGGAATTGCCGCGGTAACGGCAGGAATCCATCTGCTTGTATCCTGCACCATTGGTCCGATTGCTGCATTCATGCAAATTCCTTCAGAAGTGAGAGACGATTTTTTACAATATTCAGGCATCCTCTTTTAGGGAATTCCAGCGGTGTTTCTTTACAACTATTTTGCCAATCTGCTTCGCGCTACGGGAAATGCGTCGATCCCGTTATGTCTATCGTCGTCTCAACAGTTTCCAATATTCTTCTTGACCTGACGTTTGTGCTGAGGCTGAGTATGGGAGTGCGCGGCGCCGGGCAGCAGTGCCGCATTCGGAAGGGCTCCCGCCTGTCCGTTGCCATGGTCGTCGGTTTCTGTATCCTCATCAGCGCTTTTGTGTGCGTCCATGCCGAAAGCCTGATGCAGCTTTTTTTGAAACTCGATCAGACAGATATCATTGCTGCCGGATGTAACTATCTTCGTATAGAAGGAGCCTGCTACATAGGGATCGGTCTTTTGTTTTTATTAAATATAGGTATTTCCGGGCAATCAAGCGTCCCTTTATTTCATTGGTGCTGACGGTTGTCTCCCTCGGCACCAGAGTCATCCTCGCCGCCCGGCTTTCCCACATTCCCTCCTTCGGTGTCAACGGGATATGGCTCTCGATACCGGCGGGCTGGTTATTGGCCGATCTTCTCGGCGGAATATGCGTCAAAGCTTGCCGCCCCGTTGGGCTAAACGGAAGCAACGGGAAATAAAACCTCTGATTCTTTAAATACAGCGCCGTGTTTTCTCCGCATTTTTGCGGAGGCACCGTGTGAAATAATTTGCGGTTTTGCGGTAAAGATAAGTTTAAAAAGCACCCTTGACAGCCTTTTCCGGCGCCTGCCGGAGCTGCAGAAAACAACAGGAGGAGGAACTCACATGTGTACGGCAGCCACTTACAAAACAAAAGACTTCTATTTCGGTCGAACGCTGGACTACGAATTTTCCTACGGCGACGAGGTCACTGTAACGCCGCGCAGCTATTCTTTCGCACTTCGTCATATGCCGGCCATGGAACAGCATTATGCCATCATCGGTGTCGCTCATGTTGCAGAGGATTACCCGCTTTATTATGATGCCGTAAACGAAAAGGGATTGGGGATCGCCGGCCTCAATTTTGTTGGAAACGCGGACTACAAGCCCTTTGCACCGGGGAAGGATAACATCGCACAATTTGAACTGATTCCGTGGCTTCTCGGTCAGTGCGCTACCGTAAAAGAAGCAAAATTGCTGATCGAAAAAATCAACCTGACCGACACACCCTTTTGCCCAAGCCTGCCTTTGGCGCAGCTGCATTGGCTGATTGCCGACAAAGACGAGGCGATCACCGTGGAAGCCGTCAAGGATGGAATTCATGTTTACCGTAACCCCGTCGGTGTTCTGACGAACAACCCTCCGTTTGAACAGCAGCTGTTTCAGCTCAACAATTATCTTCACCTGTCCCGAAGGTCCCCTGAAAATCTCTTTTCCGATAAGCTGCATCTGCGCGCATACAGCCGCGGCATGGGCGCTCTGGGGCTTCCGGGCGACCTTTCCTCTCAATCCCGGTTTGTACGCGCCGCCTTTACCAAAATGAACGCTGTATCCGGCGATTCCGAGCTTGAAAGCGTCGGGCAGTTTTTTCATATTCTAGGCTCCGTTGAACAGCAAAGAGGGTGCTGCGAAGTGGAAAACGGCGCCTATGAAATAACGATCTATACGTCGTGCTGCAACGCAAGCCGTGGGATTTATTATTACACCAGCTACGACAACCGCCAAATTACGGCGGTAGATCTGCATCGGGAAAACCTGGACGGAAAGCAGCTGATTCGGTATCCCATGATTCGCGGAGAACACATTAACTGGCAAAATTAACGCAGCAAACCCTGATCCGGCGGTGCCGGATCTTTTTTATTTTTAAAAAGCCCGTTCCCACACAACGCAAGCAGCTTTTCCGTAAGGCCAAAAACTGCGGCCGCCTTCGTTTTCTGTTTGTGTTGGCGGTATTGCACAAATCATCTGTTAGCTTACGCTAACAAGAAATATAAAATGCTGAAATTGAACGAAAAGGGAAAAAACGCTTGACATTATCGGTTAGCGGATGCTAATATGTATGCGGTTAGCGGATGCTAATTCTTAATTGAACTACTCCATCCGCGCAGCAAATCCAATCATGACGCAGCAACGGTAAGGAAGGATAATTTATGATGCCATTAACACTTGCAGCCATTGGCGAAGAAAACATGATCCGAAAAGTCGGAGGAAACCCGGAAGTAAGGAAGCACCTTGAAAATCTCGGCTTTGTCGCCGGTGGGAACGTAACGGTCGTTGCCTCCATGGCGGGAAATATGATTGTCAATGTTAAAGAAGCAAGGGTTGCCATCAGCAAAGAAATGGCGCAAAAAATTATGGTCTGATTTTTGATTGCAATTGCCTTGCTGCACAGGCACAAAATTTCAAGGAGGAATGAAACGTATGAAGACTCTCAGGCAGGTAAATGTCGGCGACCGTGTAAAAGTGGTAAAGCTGCACGGCGAGGGAGCGGTCAAGCGCCGCATTATGGACATGGGGCTGACCCGGGGCGTAGAGGTTCTGGTTCGTAAGGTGGCTCCGCTTGGCGACCCGGTAGAGGTCACGGTACGCGGATACGAGCTTTCCATCCGCAAGGCTGACGCCGATATGATCGAAGTTGAATAAACGATCTGGATGCACTCTCCGGTTTAACTAATCTTCTCCCGATGCTTTTTTCTAAACCGCGTGCATCGCAGTTCCAAAGAAAGGATGCGTTTTTGACAATGAACCTGAAAATTGCTCTTGCCGGCAACCCGAACTGCGGCAAAACAACGCTCTTCAATGCGTTGACCGGCTCTAACCAATTCGTCGGCAACTGGCCCGGCGTTACGGTTGAGAAAAAAGAAGGCAAGCTGAAAAAACACGACGGCGTAACGATCACCGACCTTCCCGGAATCTATTCGCTTTCTCCGTACACACTGGAAGAAGTGGTGGCTCGTAACTACCTGATCAACGAACGCCCCGACGTTATTCTGAACCTGGTAGACGGAACCAACCTGGAACGGAACCTTTACCTGACCACTCAGCTGACCGAGCTTGGAATCCCGGTCGTTATGGCGATCAATATGATCGATGTCGTGCAGAAAAGCGGCGATCAAATCAACACCGCAGAGCTTTCCCGCGAGCTGGGCGTAAAGGTCGTTGAAATTTCGGCGCTGAAGGGCACCGGAATTATGGAAGCGGCGGAGGCCGCCATCGACGCGGCAAAAAATGCGAAGACCATTCCGCAGCACGCCTTTTCCGGCGCGGTGGAACACGCGATCGCTCATATTGAAGAGGCTGCCGTACATAACATGCCGGAAGAGCAGCAGCGTTGGTATGCCATTAAAATCTTTGAGCGCGACGACAAGGTGCTTGCGCAGCTGAATTTGCCCAGCGACGTGATGTCTCACATTGAACAGGACATTCAGGCCGCCGAAAAGGAGCTTGACGACGACGCCGAATCCATTATCACCAATGAACGCTACGTCTACATATCCTCTATCATCAAGGGCTGCTACAAAAAGAAATCTAACAACAAGCTTTCTTCCTCCGACAAAATTGACCGGGTAGTCACCAACCGTTGGCTCGGCCTCCCGATTTTTGCGGTTATTATGTTCCTCGTTTACTGGATCGCCATGGGGCCGTTCGGTTCAATGCTGACCGATTGGGCTAACGACGGTGTGTTTGGCGATGGCTGGCACTTGTTCGGTATCGGTTCTTCCGCCTATGAAGATGCCGCCAAAACCTATGGCGACAGCGACCAGATTATCGACGCCTTCGTTGCAGAATACGGCAACGACGACATTGCCGACGCTTTGGATTCGGAATCCGAAAGCTATGACGATGCGGCAGCCAAAGCTGCGCTGGAAGAGCTCGTTTCTCTGACACCCTCCGACGCCAGCGTCACCTATGAAGTAACCGATGAGGAAACCCTGAAAGTGACCGAATATCCGAACACCGGCAAAGCGGCGTTGGAAGCGGCGGTTGCCGAATATCTGAACACTGACTACAAAGAAGCCTACGGCGCTCCGGATTCTTCGACCTACGGCGTGTGGGTACCCGGTATTCCGGTTCTGATCAGCAACGGTCTGGAATCCGCAGGGGCAGCAGATTGGCTTTCGGGACTGCTTCTTGACGGTATCGTCGCCGGTGTCGGCGCGGTTCTCGGCTTTGTGCCGCAGATGCTGATTCTCTTCTTCATGCTTGCATTTTTGGAGGCCTGCGGTTACATGGCCCGTATCGCCTTCGTTCTCGACCGTATCTTCCGGAAGTTTGGTCTTTCCGGTAAATCCTTTATCCCGATGTTGATCGGCACGGGCTGCGGCGTTCCCGGTATCATGGCTTCGAGAACCATTGAAAACGAACGCGACCGCAGAATGACCATTAT
>JAHZES010000030.1:0-3689 GCA_019421725.1 Clostridiales bacterium
GGATTTTTGTAATGATCATTTTACCGGCTATTGACATTAAAGACGGAAGCTGCGTCAGACTCTTCCGCGGAGATTACGCGACGGCGCATAAAGTGGCAGAGGATCCGCTCCGGACGGCGTGCACGTTCCATGCGGCAGGCGCTGAATGGGTCCATATGGTCGATCTGGATGGCGCAAAGGACGCGGCGCCGAAAAATCGCGATATTTTTCTGGAATGCGCTGCAAAAAGCGGTGCAAAAATTGAGGTTGGCGGCGGAATTCGCTCCATACAGATCGTTGAAGATTATTTGCAGAACGGGATCTCCCGCGTGATCCTCGGTTCTGCAGCATTAAAAAATCCCGGATTCGTACAGGAGGCCGCCCAAAAATACGGTGAGCAGATTGCGGTCGGTATCGATGCGCGCGCGGAGATGGTAGCGGCAGAGGGGTGGCTTTCCACCTCGTCGGTGCATTACCTTGAACTGGCCAGGCAGATGGAACAAATAGGCGTCCGCACATTGATTTTTACAGATATCTCAAGGGACGGCATGCTTCAGGGGCCAAACCTGGAACAGCTGGCGGCTCTGCAAAATGCCGTTTCCTGCCGTATTATTGCCAGCGGAGGCATCAGCTCGCTGGAGGATATTTGCGCCTGCCGACAAATCGGTATGTACGGGGCGATCTGCGGAAAAGCGATCTACACAGGCGCTTTGAATTTGCGGGAGGCTATTGCGGCTGCAGAATAAAAATTGTTTTGTGAAAGGAAGACGTCAGAAAATGACCGATTTTATGCCGGATCGTCTGGAGCGGTATTTCCAAAAGGGAGAGCTGATACCGGCGATTGTGCAGGAAAAATCCACCGGTGAGGTGCTAATGCTTGCTTATATGAACCGCGAATCGCTGCAAAAAACATTAGAAACCGGTTACACCTGGTTTTACAGCCGCTCGCGGCAGGAGCTTTGGAATAAAGGGGCGACCTCCGGACACCTGCAAAAGGTGCTGGAGCTTTACAGCGACTGTGACGATGACACATTGCTCGTAATGGTAGAGCAAACAGGAAATGCCTGCCACACCGGTTCTCACAACTGTTTCTTCCAGACACTTGCAGAGAAACAGTTTACGAAATTGCCGATTTGCTCTATCACCTGACCGTTTTGATGGCAGATCAGGGTATCACGCCGGATGAAGTAAATGCAGAGCTGCTCAAGCGTTCTCAGAAAACCGGTAATCTGAAACAGTTCCATCAGACGGACAAAAATACCTGATCCTGCAAGGGCTGTCGTTCGGCAGCCCGATTTTATTTGGTCAGCTCGGTTCCCGGGTAGTACCACTGCAGAATGGCTTTGTAGTCGGAACCGGAGCGGGCCATGGCGTCGGCGCCGTACTGACTCATTCCAACACCGTGACCGTAGCCGTGGACAGTAAAAACGAATCCGCTTTTTTCGTCGTACCGGACGGTGAAGTTTGCCGAACGCAGCCCGAACAGCGCGCGCAGTTCTTCGCCGGTGGCAACCAGCGATCCGACGGCCATGGAACGAACCGAGCCGGAGGCCGTGCGAATCGGATCGGTGATCCATTGGGAGGGGTCGTTCCCAAGCTGACAGGACGGCCATTTTTTCAGGATCGCCGTGCGCACGCTGTCAATATTTTTTGTAACGGTCGTCTCATACCCAGGCGCCTGGACGTCGTTCGGACTTGCTACGGCAACAAGGTAATCCCGTTTTCCGCCCCAAATATCCTCGGACGCCTCGGTTTGTCCGGCAGAAATGGCATAATAGGTCGCAAGAACCGGTTCTCCCCGGTAAACCAGCTTTTGCAAGCCAACCGATCCGCAGACCCGCTGCAGGCGGCTGTAATGTGTTTCGAACGAATCGCCCCAGCGTTCCTGCATCTTTTCTTTTGTGACGTAAATCAACCAATTGGCCGTACTGCATGAAAAATCGGCACCCTTTAGAGCAGCGTCCGGATGCTGCCGCTGTTCGGTCCTCTTTTTGTCGTAGATTGTGTAGCAGGCTACCGCCTGTGCTTTTAATGCTTCATCGTGGTAGGTCAACGGCATTTCAACGGCAACAGCGCCAATCAAAAATTCCCGGTCCGGTACGGTGAGGACCGTCCCGGTGGATTCGTCCAGAATGCGGAATACGGTTTCCTCCGTGTTGGCAGAGGATGCCCCCGTGGCGCTTTCCGCAGAAGCGGATTCCGGGCGAACATCCGCTTCGGAAACGGAGGACGGCATCTTTTCGGGAAGACTCTGCACCTCGGTCTCTGCGCCGTGTATAGCCAGCAGCGGCACCAGCAGCATTGCTGCGAGCAATAAAAGCGCGAAAATCATTTTTTGCTTCATGAAAATCCACCCAAGCCTTTCTGCAAAGCAAATATTTTTTAATTTCTTTCTGCCTTTTTACTTTCATTTATTTACTTTCGACCTGAAATATGAATGAATTAAAAAATGCAGCTGCAAAAGGAATTCAATATTGCACAAAAATCACGTTTAAAACACGGAAAAATGAATTGCTGGATGAAGCTTCACCTATAATCTGTTGCATGGCCGCTTGACTTTAAAAGAGCGATGCGGTAAAATAAGCAATATAAAGTTTTTTGAATATTTTTTCAAAGGAGATGTGCCGGATGTTAGAAAACGCATCATTGGAGCAGCGGGAAACGATTCATAGCTTGTGCAGCGAATACCGAACCAACAACCACATCGATCCGGCAAAATTTGAACGGTATGATGTCAAGCGGGGGTTGCGCAATCAGGACGGAACAGGTGTTATGGCAGGGCTTACCCTGATTTGCAATGTGCACGGCTATGTTGTCCGCGATAATGAACGGATTCCGGACGAAGGAGAGCTGACGTATCGCGGTATCAATATTCGGGATATTATAGCGGGAGCGGAGCAGGAAAACCGTTTTGGCTATGAAGAGGTAGCCTGGCTGCTGCTGTTTGGAACGCTGCCGACGCGCTCTCAGCTGGAAGGATTTATTCAGCTGATCAACAGCTGCCGCGAGCTGCCGCCGTATTTTGCGGAAGATATGATTATGAAAGCGCCGTCGCCCAATATTATGAATAAGCTTGCCCGCGCAGTGCTGACGCTCTATTCATATGACGATATGCCGGAAGATATTTCTCTGGAAAATATTATGATGCAAAGCATCAATCTGATCGCAAAGCTTCCGACAATCATGTCATATGCTTATCAGGTCAAGCGCCGCTATTATGACCATGAAAGCATGTTCTTTCATCAAATCAATCCGGAATACGGAACGGCAGAATCCATTCTGCGCGCGCTCCGGCCCGATCAAAAGTTTACCGCGGAAGAGGCACGCCTGCTCGATCTCTGCCTGATGCTGCATGCGGAACACGGCGGAGGCAATAACTCCACCTTTACGGCGCGTGTTCTGGCCTCCTCCGGAACAGACACCTACTCGGTAATCGGCGCGGCGATCGGTTCGCTGAAGGGCCCCCGTCACGGCGGCGCCAATCACCGTGTAATGGAAATGATGAATGAGATCAAAAATCAGGTGCGCGATTGGACGGATGATGACGAAATCAGCGCGTACCTGGCGAAAATCGTGCGGAAAGAAGCCGGAGACGGCTCCGGACTGATTTACGGAATGGGTCATGCGATCTATACGCTTTCGGACCCGCGTGCGGTGGAGCTGAAAAAGCGTGCAAGAACGCTTGCCGAAGAAAAGGGAATGCTTAACCA